>NZ_JBEZDN010000007.1:32409-128946 GCF_040648315.1 Pseudonocardia sp. NPDC049154 | reverse complement strand
TGGAGCTCGGCGGGGTCGGGCCGGTCGCCTTCGCCGGGACGGCGCTGGCGGACCTGGGCGCGGACGTCGTCCGGCTCGCGCGGCCGGGCGAACCCGAGGTGCATTCGATCCTGTTGCGGGGCCGACGGATCGTCGAGCTCGACGTGCGTGCGGACCCTACCGAGGCCGCGGTGTTGGCCGGCGTGGCGGACGTCGTGCTCGAGGGGTTCCGGCCCGGGGTCGCCGAGCGGCTCGGCCTCGGCCCGGACGCGGTGCTCGCGGCGAACCCGTCGTGTGTGTACGGCCGCATGTCCGGATGGGGCCGGTCCGGTCCGGGCACCGACGCCCCGGGTCACGACATCAACTATGCCGCCGTCGCGGGCGCGCTGCACCTCGCCCGCGGCACCGACGGCCGCCCCGTCGTGACGCCCGGGTTGATCGGCGACTTCGGTGGAGCGGGGATGACCCTCGTGCAGGGTGTGCTCGCCGCGCTGGTGTCCGCCGAGCGGACCGGGCGCGGGCAGGTGGTCGACTGCAGCATCCTCCGGTCGACCGCCACGCTCACCGCGGCCGCCCACGAGCTCGCCGCACAGGGAGCGGTCGCCGTCGCAACCGGCGCGGGCGAGGCCCCGTTCTACCGGGCCTACCGGTGCGCGGACGACCGGTACGTCGCCGTCGGTGCGGTGGAGTCGACGTTCTACACCGCGCTGCGTGCGCTGTGCGGGCTCGCCGGAGCGGAGTGGGACGCTCAGTACGCCGCGGCGGGGTGGCCCGAGCGCTGTGCCGAGTTGGAACGGGTCTTCGCCACACGCACGCGCGACGAGTGGTGCGCCGACCCCGGTGCGGCACCCGCCTGTGTGTCCCCCGTCCTGGACCTGGCCGAGGCCCCCACCCACCCGCGAACGGTCGACGTGTTCGTCGAGCGGGGCGGGCGGGTCCAGCCGGACGTCGGCCCGCAGCTGTCGGCCACCCCCGGGACGGCGGCCCCGCCGCCCCGACGCGTACCTCCCGGCGAGGTGCGCACGACCTGGCTCGAGGAGAAGAGATGACCGGAACGGACACCGGCCCGATCGCGCTGACGATCGCCGACGGCGTCGCCGAGATCCTGCTCAACCGCCCGGACCGGCGCAACGCGATGGACCTGGCCCTGCAGGAGGGCCTCGTCGCGGCGATCGAGACGGTCCGCGGGAGCGACGCCCGCGCCCTGGTGGTCGGCGGCGTCGGCAAGCACTTCTGTGTGGGCGCCGACCTCGACGTCGTCGACGGGGAGGACCGCGCGGGTGGCGACGACACCACCACGCGGATGCTCGCCGCGTGCGAGGCGTTCCTCCTGGCCCTGCGCACCCTGCCCATGCCGGTGGTCGCCGCTGTCGAGGGGGCCGCGGCCGGTGGTGGCGCGGGCCTCGCGCTCGCGGCCGACCTGCGCGTCCTCGGCCGGTCGGCGACGCTGCACGGCAGCACGTTCCCGCTGGGCATGACGCCCGACGCCGGCGTGTCCTGGTACCTCGCTCGCGCGCTCGGCCCCGCCAGGGCCACCAACCTGATGATCCGCAACGCCCCGATGACCGCGGAGCTCCTCGCCTCCGTCGGGCTCGCCGACGCCATCGTCGACGACGGAACCGCGCTGGCGGAGGCCCACCGGTTGGCCGCCGAGCTGGGTCCGCGCACACCGCCCTTGGCCATCGTCGGGCTGCGGGAGCTGATGGCCGCCGCCTCGACCAGCGACCTGGCGGGACAGCTCGATCGGGAACGACAGTGGGTCGGAACGCTCAACCGCACCGCGGACTTCGCGGAGGGGGTCTCGGCCTTCCTGCAGCGCCGCACACCGGAGTTCACGGGCCGATGACCGTCCCGACCTGGTTCGCCGACGCACTCGCCACGCCCTACGACACCGCCGAGGTGCACTCCGACGGGGCTGCGATCTGCTACCTCGACGCGGGGCCGCGGGACGCTCCCCCGCTGGTGTTCGTGCACGGCGGCACCGCCCACGCACACTGGTGGTGGCCCGTGTCCGCCCGCTTCGCCGCCACCCACCGACTGATCCTGCCGGACCTGTCCGGACACGGCACGAGCGACCGCCGCGAGCACTACTCCTTCGACGGCTGGGCGGACGAGCTCGCGACCGTCTCCGCGGCGGCCCTGGAGGGCACACCCGCGGTGTTCGTGGGCCACAGCATCGGCGGGCTGGCCTGCATGGCACTCGGTGCCGAGCACCCGTCGCTCGTCTCGGCGGTCGTCGCCTGCGACACCCTGCTCCGCGCACCCGACACCGCCCCGTCCTTGCCGGTCAGCCGCCCCCCGACCCCGGGGAAGCCGATCCCGTCCTTCGCCTCCGTCGCCGAGGCCCGCGGCCGCTTCCGCACCATCCCGGCCCAGTCCGACTGCGCGGGCTACGTCCTGGACCACGTCGTCCCGCACTCGTTGCGCGCGGAAGGCGGTCGCTGGGTCTGGAGCTTCGACCGACGCATCCTCAGCCAGTTCGACGACGACGTCGCCCACCTCGCCTGGCCGTGGCTGCGCCGCCTGCGCTGCCCCGTCGGCTACCTCCGCTCCGAGCACGGCCTCGTCGAGGCTGAGGTCGTGGCCCGGCTGGTCGATGAGCTCACCGTGCCTGTCCACCTGGGCGAGGTCGCGGGGGCCGGCCACCACGCCATGCTCGACCGTCCCGACGAGCTCTTCACGGCCCTCGGCGACCTGCTCGGAAGGCTCTGACGGGCGGCCGACGCGTCCCTCAGGCGATGCTGCCGTCCGGGCCTCCGCCGTCCACCTCGATCCGCTGGCCGGTCACGTAGCCGGCGTCGGAGGTGGCGAGGAAGCGGCGGGATCGTCCAGCGGGGCGGCATAGGCCCGTGCCTTGCCGCCGCCCTCCTCGATCGCGGCGACCACCTCGGCGGCGGCCTGCTCGTCCCGGCGGTAGTGCACCGCGACGACCGCGCCCTCCGCCGCCAACCGCAGCGCGACCGCCCGGCCGACCCCTCGTGATCCCCCCGTGACCAGCGCAGTCCGGCCGGCCAGCCGCTGAACCATGTGTGTCTCCGTTCGACCCGCCGTGCTGCGGACTGTGGTCCCGCTCAGAACTGCGACGACGTCAGCCCGCCGTCGAGGACGTAGGTGGTGCCCGTCACCCAGTCCCCGGCGTCCTCCGCGAGATGGGTGATCGCCCGCGCCACGTCCTCGGGCTGCCCCAACCGGCCCTGCTTGGAGGTGAAGAAGTCCCCCGCGACCGAGCCGGTCATCCGCTGGAACGTCTCCAACAGGTCGTCGGACAAGGCCGTCTGCACGAACGCCGGGCAGACGCAGTTCACCCGGATCCGCTGCGGTCGCAGCTCGACCGCCGCGGTCTTGGACAGGTTGATGACCGCGGCCTTGGTCGCGCCGTACCCGGCCAGCATCGGGATGCCGTTGAGCCCCGCCGTGGAGGCCACGTTGACGATCGCGCCGCCACCGCGTCCGGTGAGGGCGGGCACGGCCGCCTTCATCCCGTTGAAGGTGCCCCACAGGTTCGTCGTGAGGAGCCGGTCGAACTCCTCGTGGGTGAGCGCGGCGAAGGGCAGCAGGCTCGCGACCCCAGCGTTGTTGACCATCACGTCCAGGCCCCCGAACAACGACACGGCCAGGTCGACCGTCCGCTCCATCGCCTCCCGGTCGCGCACGTCGAGCGCGGTCGCGTGGGCGGCGTCGCCGATCGCGTCCGCGGTCGCCTTCGCCCCCGCCTCGTCGATGTCGGCGACGAGAACGCGGGCGCCGAGACGGGCGAAACGCTCCGCCGCAGCTCGCCCCAACCCGGTCGCCGCGCCGGTGACGATCACACTCTTGCCGTCGAAGTCACTCACCGTCGAGCCTCCTGCTGATCGATGTCATGCGCGAAGGGGCGCGGCCGCTGGACGCGGACCACGCCGTCAGGGCCGAGCGGGCTACCGGCCGGTGAAGGCCGGTGGCCGTTTCGCGGCAAAGGCGGCGATGCCCTCCGCGAAGTCCGGACCGGCGAGGAGCGCCTGCTGTCCGACCAGCTCACGCTCCAACGCGTCGGCAAGGCCCGGGAGGGACGCCGCGTTGACGGCGGCCTTGGTCTGCGCCAACGCCGCCGTGGGGGCCGCCGCCAACCGCCAGGCGGTGGCGGCCAGCTCGTCTTCGAATCGGTCCGTCGGGACGATGGTCGAGACGAGACCGACCGCCTCGGCCGTCCGCACGTCGAGGCGCTCGGCCAGAAGGGCGAGCCGCAGGGCGCGGTGGCGCCCCAGCGAGGCCGCGACGAGTGCGGTCGCGCCGCCGTCCGGCATCAAGCCGATCTTGCTGAAGGCCAGCAGGTAGTAGGCCGCCTCGTCGGCCACCACCAGGTCGCACGCGAGCGCGATCGACACCCCGACGCCCGCGGCGAGACCGTTGAGCCCGCAGACCACCGGGACGGGGGTCGCCGTGATGGCGGTGACGAGCCGGTTCGCCGCCTCGATGACCGAGGTGTCGACGGCCGAACCGGTCGCCGCCGACGCCCCTCCGCTGATGTTCGCCCCCGAACAGAACGCGCGCCCCGCGCCGGTGAGCACGACGACCCTGGCCCCTCCGGCAACCGCGCCCTCGATCGCCTCGGCCGCGGTGCGGAGCACCTCCTCGTCGACCGAGTTGAGGGTCTCGGGCGAGTCGAGGACGACGCGCAGGACCGCCCCGTCGGCGCCTTCACGCTTCACCTGGAGTCCCTGCACCTCGGACACCTCCGTTCGATGCGACGTCCCCTGCGTAGAGCGCGAGCATTCCTTCGACGTCCGCGACCACGGACTCGCCGTGTCGGCCGAGAGCCCCGAGCACGAGGCTCAGGCGCTGGCGGGCCAGGGCGAGCAGTGGTGCACGTCGGGGCCCGGACACGGCCGTCGCCGCTCCGACCGCCTCGTTGGCGGCGTTGAGGGCTCGGGTGAGGTTCCCCTCGGCCAAACGGTTGTCGGCCAGGGTGATGAGCACCCAGGTCAGCTCGGCAGGTCGGTTCTCCCGGCGAAGGTCGCGCGCGAGCACCTGGATGTCGGGAACAGGCATGTCGACACACCGCCGTGCAGCGGCGTGGACCAGCCGCTCGCCCACGGTCGGCTCTGCATCGCCGCGCAGGCGAGCCACCTCGCCGAGATGCCACGCCGCCGCGCCGGGCCGTCTGCCCGCGTGCTGAAGCACCATCCCGAGATTCGCGACCAACCTGGTTCGCGTCGGCCAGGGTCCGTCCGCGACGGTGGCCAGGGTGGCCGCCGTCGCTGCGGCGACGCCGCCCTCGGCGAACAGGGCGCTTTCCAACAGGAGCAGCACGGCGGCCTCGACGGCGGGGCTCAGGACCTCCGGGGCCGGGCTCGTGAGCTCGACACGGACGGCATCAGCGAACGCGACCGCCGCCCGCTCGGCGCAACCGTCCGCAGCCAGACCGCGACCGAGTTCGTAGAGTGCAACGGCCGGGGTCCAGGTTCGCGCCGGAAGCGGCGCGAGCAGGGCGCCCAGCAACGGGTCCGCGGTCATGGATCAGAGCCTCGTGGCAGCGTCCAGCCGCACGACCTCACCGTTGATCAGCTCGTTCTCCATGAACGAGCCGACCAACTGGGCGAAGTCCGCGGGCGTGCCGAGGCGCTTCGGGAAGACGTGCAGGTTCAGCAGCGCCTCGCGACGCTTGTCGTCGGCACCGGCGAGCATGCCCGTGTCCATGATCCCCGGGCAGACGGTCATGACCCGGATGCCCCAGATCGCCAGGTCGCGCGCGAGCGGCAAGGTCAACGAGACCAGACCGCCCTTGGACGCCGCGTAAGCGGCTTGTCCGACCTGTCCCTCGAGCGCCGCGGCCGACGCCACGTTGACGACCAGTCCGCGCTCACCGTGCTCGCCCGGCTCGTTGCGGGACATGACCTCCACGCAGCGACGGAGCACGTCGAACGCGCCGGCGAGGTTGATGTCGAGCGTCTTCCTGAACACGTCGAGGGGGTGCAGGTCGCCCTTGCGGGACAGCACCCTGGCCGCCGGGCTGATGCCCGCGGCGTTGACGCAGAGGTCGATGCGCCCGAAGTGGTCCGCCACCGTCGCGACGGCCTTCTCGACGCCCGCCTCGTCCGCGACGTCGCACGGGACGAACACGGCGTTCTCGCCAAGCGACGCGGCGAACTCCTCGCCCGCCGACGAGGGAAGGTCGATGATGCCGACCTTGCCGCCGCGCTCGGTCAGCATGCGAGCGGTTCCGCCCCCGAGGCCGGACGCGCCACCGGTGACCAGCCCTACGGCGTTCTCGATCTGCACGTGCTTCTTCTCCTCTGTCGTGTGTTCGGGTCAGGGACGGCGCCGGGGACGGGGAGACCTGCTCGCGGTCCACCGGGCGCGCGGACGTACCCGGCCTCGTCCATGGCCGCGAGCTCTCCGGTGTGCAACCAGCCCTCGGGATCGATGATCGCCCGCGTCCGCCCCGGGTCGGCGCGGTAGCCACGCATCACGTGGGGCCCCCGCACCAGCAGCTCGCCGTCCGCGGCGATGCGTGCCTCCGTGCCGGGCAGGGCCACGCCGACGCTGCCGATCCGGATGCCACCGGGCGGCGGCAGGGTCGTCAGCACCCCGGCCTCCGCCGAGCCGTAGACCTCGGCCAGGGGCAGCCCCAGGGCCAGGAAGAACTCCTGTGTGTCCAGTGCGAGACCCGCGGTGCTCACCATGAGGTCGCACTCGCTCAGGCCCAGCTCGGACCGTGCGGCGCCGAGCACCTCGGACTCCGCGGCGTCGCAGAGCCGGCGCAGCGACGCTCCCACCCATTCTCCGCGCTGACCGAGCGCGACGCGGCGGGTGGCGGCGTCGAGCGCGGCGGCCACGTCGGTGGCATCGGGCCGCGCCGCGAACCGCCCCTGCAGGTCGGCGCGCAGGCGCTCCCAGGTGTGCGGGCCCGCGGCGAACCAACTCGGTCGGGTCTCGGCCACCGCCGCGGGGACGTCCTCGGGGTCGCGGACCGTGGTGATCGTGTGCCCCGCGGTCATGTGCAGGTAGTGCGCAAAGAGCCGGCCGACGGGCTCGGCCGGCGGGAGGTGCGACAGGCACGCGCCCCGGACGCGCAACGGCAGGTTCCGGTGGCAGGCGTCCATCACGTAGGTGAGGTTCGCGTGGGTGAGCTCCACCGCCAGAGTCCGACCGTCCGGCGCGGTCCCGTACACCAGCGTGGCGACGTCGTCCGGATGGACGCCCTGCCACACCCGCCGGAAGTCGAAACCGGGGGCGGCACGGCAGCGCAGCTGGTCCAGGCTCACGGTGCCGATCGTCGGTGGTCCGTCGATCAGGACCACGTGCTCGACCCGCGGCGCCCGTGCGGTGAACACCACCTCGAGGAACCGCCGCTCGCACACCACCACCCTGCTCTGCGCGTGCCGCAGGGCGTCCTCGAGCCACTCCGCCGAGGCTCCGGGGTCGAGCGAGAACGGCACTGCGCCGAGGTGCAACGCGGCGGTGTCGACGAGGTGGAACTCGGGGCGGTTGGTGAGCAGCAGGGCCATCGTGTCCCCGCGGCCGAGCCCGAGCCCGGCCAACCCACCCGCGAGTTCCTCGACCGCACGCCCGTACTCCGTCCGGCTCAACGCTCGCCCGCCGCCGTGGGCGCGCAACGCGGGCGCGCCCGGGTCGGCGGCCAGCGTCCGCTGGAAGGCGGCGCACAGGGTGCCCGCCCCCGCTCCGGGCGGAGCGTGGGGGTGCAGGGGTGAGGCGTCGACGCTGACGGCCATGACTGGACCTCCGGGTCAGCCCATGACCCGGCGCAGCAGCTTCTGCGCGCCGGGCCCGTAGGGCGGGTAGGCGAAGGACGGGTCGATCGCGGTCGGCTTGTGCAGCACTGCGCGCAGGTGGCTGAACGTGTCGAAGCCGTACCGGCCGTGGTAGGCCCCGAGCCCGGACGGCCCGGTCCCGCCGAACGGCAGGTCCGGAACCAAGAGCTGGTAGAGCAGGTGGTTCACGCAGTACGAACCCGAGTTCGTCAGCTCCATGACCCGATCGGCCGTGGCTTGCGAGGCGCTGAACAGGTACAGCGCCAGAGGATCGGGCCGGGCGACCACGAACCGCACCGCGCTCGCCAGGTCCGGCACCGACAGGACCGGCAGGATCGGCCCGAAGATCTCCTCCTGCATCAGAGCGGAGTCCGGGTCGGGGTCCGTCACGAGGGCCGGAGCGAACCGGCGCGCCGCCCGTTCGCGGGCGCCACCGAACACCTCGCCCCCATGCCCGGACAGCAGCCCGTCGAGCCGGTCGAAGTGTGCTTCGGAGACGATCCGCGTCGGCTCGGCCTTGCCCGCCCACTCCAGGTGCTCGAGAAGGCGCTCGACGAGGGCGGGCCGGACCGCGTCCTCCACGAGCACGTAGTCCGGTGCGATGCAGGCCTGGCCGGCGTTGACGGTCTTGGCCCAGGCGATCCGCCTCGCGGCGACGTCGAGGTCCGCGTCCCGTGCGACGATCACCGGGCTCTTCCCGCCCAGCTCGAGGGTCGCCGGCGTCAGGTCCTTCGCGCAGGCCTCCAGCACGATCCGGCCCACCCGGCCGGACCCGGTGAAGAACACGTGGTCGAAGCGCTCGGCCAGCAGCGCGGTGCTGATGGTGGCATCCCCGGTGACCACGGCGACCGCGGCCGGGTCGACGTAGCGCGGCAGCAGGTCCGCCAGCAGCGCCGCGCTGGCGGGGGCGAGCTCGGACGGCTTGATCACCACCGCGTTGCCCGCGGCGAGGGCGCTGACCGCCGGCTGCAGCGTGAGCAGCAGCGGGAAGTTCCACGCCCCGATGACGAGCACGACGCCCTTGGGCGTGGGGACCACCCTGGCCTTGCCCGGCTGCTGCCCCAGGGGGAGGGTGACCTTGCGCGGAGCCGCCCAGGCCTTCAGCTCCGCGAGGGTGTGCCGGATCTCCGCGGTCACCGGGGCGACGTCCCCCATGAACGTCCCCATCGCGTTGCGGCCCAGGTCCGCCTCCAGCGCGGCGGCGACATCGGCCTCCCGCTCGGTGAGCAGGCGTAACAGACCTTCGAGCTGGTCACGGCGCCAGGTCAACGAGCGGGTCCGGCCGGAGTCGAAGGTGGTCCGGAGCCGGGAGACGGTGGCGCCGATTGCGGTCGGGCCGTTCAGGGTGGCGGTCATGCCGTTACCTCTGAACGCTCGTCGACCGCACGCAGGTGGAAGTCCCCGAGGCTCGGCTCATGCGCCCTCTTCCAGTAGTCGAGGTACTTCCACGGGCTGTTGGTGACGATCCGGCCGCGGCTGTTGCGGTAATAGGTGGTCATGCCGGGGTGATTCCAGATGGTGCGTTCCAGCGCGGCCGCGAGGTCGGCGTCGTACGCGTCGAAGACCTCCTGCCGGACCTCGACGGCGGCCAGCCCGCGGTCGACCATCTCGGCGAGGAGCGCGGTCACGTGCTGGACCTGGATCTCTGTCCCCGCGATGACGGTGCCGCCGTGCCCGGTGTTGGTGTTGGGCCCGTAGAGGCAGAAGAAGTTCGGGAAGCCCGGCACCGAGATGCCGAGGTGGGCGCGCCCGTCGTCATCCCCCCAGACCTCGTGCAGCGAACGGCCGTCCCGGCCGACCACCTCGATGGTCTCCAGCACCTTCACCGCGTTGAACCCCGTGGCCAGGACGAGGACGTCCGCCTCGTACTCGGTTCCGTCGGCGCTGCGGACGCCGCGGGGGGTGACCTCGGCGATCGGCGTGGTGACCAGGTCGACGTCGTCGCGCTTGATCGCCTCGTACCACCCGTGGTCGACGAGCAGCCGCTTGCCGTAGGGCGGGTAGCTCGGCAGCGACTTCTCGACCAGGTCGGGCCGGTCCTTCAGCGAGGCCTGGACGAAGCCCGTGAGCAACTTGCGCAGGCCGTCGTTGCCGCGGTTGATCGCGCGATCCGGGTGCGGGAACTCCGGGTCGATCTGCAGCAGGCCGTGCAGCTTGTCACCCATTCGCCAGAACAGCCGCGCCCGGTACCAGCCCTGATACCAGGGCACGTGCCGGTTGAGGAAGTGCACCCCGGTGGGGACCTCGGCTGCCTGGAGCGGGTGTGGCATCGCCCACTGCGGTGAGCGCTGGAAGACCCGCACCTCGGCCGCGATTCCCGCGGTCGCCGGGACGAACTGCATCGCGCTGGCGCCGGTCCCGATCACCGCGACCCGCTTGCCCGCGAGGTCGAGGTCGGGGTCCCACCGGGCGGTGTGCAGGCTCGGGCCTTCGAACGAGTCGAGACCGGCGATGGCCGGGACGCTCGGCACGTTCAGCAGGCCGACCGCGCTGACCAGCGCGGTGGTCCGCAGGGTCTCGGCCGTGCCGTGGGCGGTGCGCAGGTGCACGGTCCAGGACGCGGCCCCGTCGTCCCACTCCGCCCGGGTGACCTCGGTGCCGAACCGGATGTGCGGGCGGATGCCGAACCGGTCCGCGAGGCCGCGCCAGTACTCGGCGAGCTCGTCACGGCGGGCGAAGTAGCGCGACCAGCTCGGGTTGGGCGCGAAGGACAGCGAATACAGGTGGCTCGGGGTGTCGACGCCGCAGCCCGGGTAGACGTTGTCGTTCCAGGTGCCGCCGACGTCCGCCCCCTTCTCGAGCACGACGTAGGGGATGCCCGCCTGTTGCAGCCGGATCGCCAGGCAGAGGCCGGAGGCACCGGCACCGATGATCGCGACCGTGACCGGTCGCTCGGGGTCCTGCCGCGCGGGCACCGAGGCGCGCGGGTAGACCCCGATCTCCTCGCCGAGCAGCAGCCCGTAGTCGTCGGGGATCCGGTCGCCGACCGTGGCCGCCAGGATCTCGACCAGCCGCGCGGGAGACGGCGCCTGTGCCGGGGTGAGCGCGCCGTCCCGCCAGTTCCGGAGCACGGCGAACGCGGACGCGAGGACGGCCGAGCGGGTCTGCTCGTCGAGGCCGCCGGAGTCGTGGTCGCCGAGGTCCGGTGGCGGCGTCGGCCGGAACGGCTCGGTGATCCACCGGTCCTCGCCGGTCAGCTGGGCGAGCGCGGCCAGGAGCGTCGGAAGGTTCGCGGACCCCAGTGCGTCGCGCAGGTCTTCGTCGGTGAAGTCCGCCGACACCGGCGGCGTAAGCGACTGCATGACATGACCATACAGTGTGTTCAGACGGAACGTCAATTCGCGGGGCGCGTCACCCACGGGGCGTCGAGAACGACCAGGAGCAGCTCTCCCAGCACGTCCGCGACCTGGTGCAGGTCGCCCAGGTGCGGTTCTCCCGCAAGGCTTCCTGCGATGCTGCGTTCGATCGTCCACACGAGACCCGCCGCCAGGGGGGCGACCGTCGGGCCGGTCACGCCGGTCTCCCGCCGGTCCGCCTCGATCTGGGCGGCGAGGGCCTCGGCGCAGCGACGCTGCCCGGCCAGGTAGGGCTCCCGGAGCTCGGGCCGGCGCGGCCATTCGTGAAGGGCGTTGCGCATCACGGCCGGGCTCTCCCAGCTGTCGACCCAATCCCGCAGGGCGGTGCGGACGGCCTGCGGGTCCGCCTGGTGGTTCCGCACCGCGGCGACGAACGCCTCCGCCTGCTGCTCGGAGGCGCGGCGGAACAGAGCGGCGAAGGCATCGTCCTTGCTGCTGAAGTAAGCGTAGAAGGTCGCCCGGGAGACGGTGCCGTCCCCGATGATCCGCTCGACACTCAGGTCCTCCAGCGACACGTCCTCCAGCAGCTCGGCGACCCGGCGCAGGATCTGCTCGGCCGTGGGGTTCGCGGCGTCGCGGTTCCCGGTCACCCCCGGGCCAGCGGAGGGGAGCGCCGCGGTGGGCACGGCCTCGGGATCGTCGTCGCCGAACGGCTCGACCGCGCGGAGCACGCCGTAGATCGCGGCGTAGGTCAGCTCGGTGAACGCCTCGAACCGTGCGCCCCCGGAGACGAGGGCCGGGTCGAAGCCCCGCGCGCCGACGTAGAAGGTGCGTTCGACACCGCAGACCAGCACGGCGGCGAGGAGCTCCGGGGAGGGTCCCGCCGGCGCCCTCCCCTGCTCCCGCTCATGGGCAATCTGCTCGGAGACCGCGGCGATGAAGCGCTCCCGCATGGTCAGCCAGGCGGCGGTGACCTGCGGGACGGAGAAGATGTTCTCGATCGCGGCGCAGCTGACCGCGCCCCGGTCCGCCCACATCCCGACGGTCTCGCGCAGGCTCGCGTCGAGCGACCGGGCTCGATCCTTACCGGGCTGGGCCTGCCACGGCGACTCCGCGACCTCGTAGGTCTCCTGGAGCAGGCGGGCCAGCAGGGCGGCCAGCACGTCCGCCTTGGAGGCGAAGTAGTGGTAGAAGTTCGCCCGCGACACCCCGGCCCGTTTGATGATCTTCGCTACGGTGATGTCCTGTAGCGAGACCTCCGCCAGCAACTCCTCCGTGGCGGCGAAGACGGCCTGCTCCGACGCGGAGCGACCGTCGTGTGCTCGAGGTCGCTGCCGCGTCACGGGGTTCACGCTCACCCCGTGATCGTATCCCATGTCTGAACACTATGACTGGACAACGCTTGGTAGCACTCGGTCACGCCGCGAGCGCCTTCTGCAACGCCGCGTCGAAGTCGTCCGGGCACTCGAACATCGGATAATGCCCGCAGTCGAGCTCGACCAGGGTGCTCCCGGTCTGCTCGTGGACCCATCGGGCCCCCTCGATCGGGGTGAACGGATCCCGCAGCCCGGTGATCTGGGTCAACGGCACCGTGAGTTCATCGAGCGCCCGCAACTGCTCGGCACGCAACAAGGTCGTCATGCACTCGTTGGCGACCCAGCTCGGCGTCTGCAGCGAGATGCCGTGAAGCCAGTCCACGAGGTGCGGAGCGGGAGGCGAGGCGAAGGTGTCGACCAGCGCCTGCCGGCGGAAGCCGACCCGGTCTCCGTGCTCGCCGCCGTGCATCGCGTTCTCGATGATTCCTGGGGGCGGACCGTAGGGAAACCCCGGCTGCCGAGCGCCGGCGACGCCGGCGGACCCGACCAGCACGAGCCGTGCGACGAGCTCGGGGAAATCCGCGACCAGCCGGAGCGCCGTCATTCCGCCGAGGGACCACCCGACCACAGAGGCCCGCTCCACCTTCAGCGCACGCAGGACCGTGGCGGCATCCGCCGCGAGGCGGTCGACTCCGTAGCCCCGTAGCGGGGCGTCCGACCAACCGTGCCCGCGCAGGTCCATGCCCAGGACGCGATGGCCGTCGTCGGCGAGGACCCGCATCTGTCGGTCCCAGGCCTGGTGGCTGAGCGTCCAACCGTGCAGCAGCAGGACCGGGTCACCTTCGCCCAGGTCCCGAACGCTGACCGCAACCCCTCGCTCGACCTCGATGTGGCGCAGAGTCATGATGTCGTCCTCACGCGTCGACGATGGTCGCGAACTCGGATACGGACTGTCGTCCGGTCCGGTACGAGTTGGTCGGGTGATCGGCGTCGGGCCGACCGAACGAGATCCCGAGCAGGACCCTCCGGTCCTCGCCGAGGCTCAGGAACTCCCGGATGAAGGGCGCCTGACTCGCCAGTGCGGCCTGCGGGATGGCGCCGAGTCCTCGCACGTGCGCGGCCAACAGGAAGCTCTGCACGAACACTCCGCAGTCGACGGCGCCGTAGACGCCGAGCTCCGTCGCGGTCGTCACGATTGCGACGTGCGGCGCACCGAAGCAGTCGAAGTTGCGCAGCATCTCCCGGGCCGAGGCCGCACGGTCGCCGCGTTCGATGCCCACTGCCTCGTAGAGCTGCCATCCCGAGGCACGCCGCCGATCGGCATGGACGCCGGTGTAGGCCTGCGGGAAGTCGAAGTCGGGCTCCTCACGCGGACCGGCCTCCACCCGCTGGACCAGGCCTGCGCGGAACCGCCCGAGTGCTGCCCCGGAGAGGACATGCACGCGCCACGGTTGCGTGTTGCACCACGAGGGTGCATGTCGGGCCGCGTCGAGGACCTCCTCGACCACAGCCGGATCGACGGGCTCCTTGCGGAAGCCTCGGCAGCTCCAGCGCTCGGCGAGCACCCGGTCGAGCACGTCCGCCTCGATCCGGTCGCCGACGGTCGGAACGGTCATCGGTCCTCCTCGTTGTACGGTCGTCGGACTCCGTGAACATACACCGCATGTAGACACAGTGTTCAAAAGCGCTTAGGCTCGTGTCGGCGATGTCACACCGAGTGACGACACCTGGCTCATCGACGAGGAGGAGGGCTCATGACCGGCACCATCACGGACCGCGAGCAGCGCCGGGAGGGCAGCCTGGACGTGCCCGAAGGCCTGCCGAGGGGCATCGACCTGGGACGGATCAACAACCGCGACAAGGCGATCGCGATGTTCGGGCGGCGCTACGTCGAGGAGCTCACCGAGCACGCGTTGCTCGGCGACGACCCCGCGTACCGCTTCATGCTGGAGTGCCGCAACTCGACCCCGGGCGCGGGGATGCGGAACTTCAACCAGGCACTCGAACGCGGTATCGACTCCGTGGACGCGCCCTCTCCCGGCTTGGCGGGCTTGTTCGCCGAGCTGGACCACATCCCGGACTGGGTGGACTTCGACCAGCTGCACCGCGGCGCCGTCGCCTTCTGGCGGGCCGGGCCGATCGTGCCGCCTATCCTCGCCTGGTCGTCCATCGCGACGGGTTTCTCGATGTACTCCTCCACCCGGCCCGTCCTCTTCAGTGGCCGTCTGCAGGACTCCGAGCGGGTCGGCGGAAGACTGATCGAGAGCTTCCGCTACATCGTCGCGGCCTACACCCCCGGCGGGATGAGTCGCTTCGCCGACGGCTTCCGACTCACCGCCAAGGTCCGCCTGATCCACGCCGCGGTCCGTTACGGACTGTCGCGGTCGGACTCGTGGGACTGGGCGAACTGGGGCGTGCCGATCAACAACCTCGACTCGATGCACACGCAGGCCGGCCAGTTCGGCGTCGGCTTCATCGACCCCGTGCAGAAGTCCGGCGTGCGGTTCAGCGACCGGGAGATCGAGGACATCATCGCGCTGTCCCGCTACGTCGGCTGGGTCATCGGCGTGCCGGCGGACATCCTGCACACCGACTACGACGACGCGCGCCGCAAGGCCACCTTCCACAAGCTCATCGAGCAGCCCGCGGACGACTACTGCCGCAAGACCGTGCACTCGATCATGCGGTTCAGCGTGGAGAACCCGCCCGGTGACGTCGAGGTCCTCCCCGGCCCGGTCGCGAGGTTCATGACGACGGAACGTCGCCTGAAGCTCGCCTACGGCATGCTCACCGGCTGGCAGCCGAAGTACATCATCGACATGCTCGACATCGAGCCCACCCCGTGGCGCCACACCGTGCCGGTCATCAGGCCGCTGCTGCGCGCCTACAACCGGATCTCACGCCTCCTCCCGCACGACGACGAGGAGACCACTCGCAAGCTCCTGGCCACGTTCAATTCCGCCATCGCCGTGGAGGGCGGGGACCGTTCGAAGGAGGTCGCCAACCCGGACGAGGTGGGTGCGGACGTGGCGAAGAACCTCGGCAAGATGCCGAAGGTCGCGTGATCTATACATAGTGTTCAGCCGCTCTGTATAGTCGACGTCATGAGCACCGTCGCCGCCCCTCGGCCCCGGCTCGGTTTGTTCGAGCCGGAGCACGAGGACTTCCGTCAGAGCTTCCGTTCCTTTCTGGAGGCCGAGGTCGTCCCGGCCTACGCCGACTGGGAGCGGGAGGGGATCGTCCCTCGCGAGGTCTTCGCCGCCGCGGGCAAGTCCGGCTTCCTGGGCATGGCGCTGCCGGAGGAGCACGGCGGCGGCGGCGGTGTGGACGACTTCCGCTTCAACGCCGTCATCGCCGAGGAGGTCGCGGACACCGGCTGCGTCTCCTTCGGCATCAACCTGCACAACGACATCTGCCTGCCCTACTTCCTCGGGCTGGCCGACGCCGAGCAGCGGGCCAGGTGGATGCCGGGACTCGCCTCGGGCGACCTCATCGCCGCCATCGCCATGACAGAGCCGGGCACCGGCTCGGACCTGGCAGGCATCCGCACCACCGCCCGTCGCGACGGCGACCACTACGTCCTCGACGGGGCCAAGACGTTCATCTCCAACGGGATGAACGCCGATGTGGTCATCGTGGCCGCGCGAACGTCGGAGGACCGGCACTGCGGGCTGTCGCTGTTCGTGGTCGAGCGCGACACCCCCGGCTTCGCCCGTGGCCGCAACCTCGACAAGATCGGGATGCACGCGCAGGACACCGCGGAGCTGTTCTTCGACGGCGCCCGGGTCCCGGTGACCAATCTGCTCGGCGAGGAGGGCGGCGGGTTCAAGGCCCTCGTCGGCAACCTCGCCCAGGAGCGGATGACGATCGCGGTCGCGAGCGTCGCCTCCGCGGCCGCGGCGCTGCGCCAGGCCCTCGAGTACACGAGGAGCCGCACCGTGTTCGGCAAGCCGGTCTCGAGCTACCAGAACACCCGCTTCGAGCTGGCGGACGTGCACACCAAGGTCGAGATGGCCCGCGCGTTCGTGGACTCGTGCCTGCACGAGCTGGTCGCGGGCACGCTCACGCCGGAGCGGGCGGCCATGGCCAAGCTCGCCGCGAGCGAGCTGCAGTTCTCCGCCGTCGACCGCTGCCTGCAGCTGTTCGGCGGCTACGGCTACATGACCGAGTACCCCATCGGCCGGGCCTTCGCCGACGCGCGGATCGGCCGGATCTACGGCGGGACGTCGGAGATCATGCGCGAGATCATCGGAAGGTCATTGGGAGTATGAGCACTGCACCCGGAGTGGGCGCCGGCACCCTGTGCGCGGCGTTCCAACGCGCCGTCGCGGCCGACCCGAGCGCACCTGCGCTGCGGGCCCACGGTTCCGACATCGTCCTGAGCAGGGCCGAGTACGCGGCGGAGGTCGAGCGGGTCGCGGGCGGCCTCGCCGCACTCGGCGTCCGCCGGGGCGACCCGGTCGGCATCATGCTGACCAACCGTCCCGAGTTCCACCTCGTCGACACGGCCGCACTGCACCTCGGCGCCATCCCGTTCTCGATCTACAACACGTCCTCCCCCGACCAGATCGAGTATCTGCTCGGGCACGCCGAGAATCGGGTGCTGGTCTGCGAGCCGCAGTTCCGCGAGCGCGTGGAGGCGGCGGCGACCCCGCACCTCGAGCACCTGATCGGGCCGGACGAGTTCCCGCCCGCGGAGCCGGACTTCGACTTCGCCGCCGCATGGCAGGCGGTGGAGCCCGGCGACGTCGCGACCCTGATCTACACCTCCGGCACCACCGGGCCGCCCAAGGGCGTCGAACTGACCCACGCGAACGTCATGTTCGTGTTGGACACCTGCGACCGGCGGTTCCCCTTCGCGCGGGACGGGGCGTGTCTGTCCTACCTGCCGACCGCTCACATGGCGGACCGGATCTTCTCGCACTACCTGCATATGGTGACGGGCTGGACGCTGACGACCGTCGCGGACGCGTCGCAGGTGTTCGCGGCCGTCGCGGCGACCCGGCCCAGCTGGTTCCTCGGCGTCCCGCGGATCTGGGAGAAGCTGCGGCAGGCGCTGCTTCGCGGGGTGTCCGCGCTCCCCGAGGAGCAGCGCACCGCCGTGGAGAAGGCGCTCGACGAGGCGCTGACAGAGGTGCGGAACCGGCAGGCCGGAGACGGCGTGCCGGGCCCGCTGGCCGAGGTCCCGCCTGCCCTCGCAGCGATCCGGGCCAAGCTCGGGTTCGACGACATCGTGCTGATGATGACCGGAGCGGCCCCGATCGCCCCCGCCGTCCACGAGTTCTACCTCGCCCTCGGCCTGCCCCTGATGGAGGGCTTCGGCATGTCCGAGACCGGAGCGCTCGGCATGACCAACCTCGCAGACGAGATCCGGGTGGGCCGGATCGGGCTCCCGATGCCCGGCACCGAGTCCCGGATCGCCGAGGACGGCGAGCTGCTGCTGCGCGGCCTGCACATCATGCGCGGCTATCGCAAGGACCCCGAGAAGACGGCCGAGGCGATCGACGCGGACGGCTGGCTGCACACCGGGGACGTCGCGACGGTGGACGACGCGGGCTGGTACCGGATCGTCGACCGCAAGAAGGAACTGATCATCAACGCCGCGGGCAAGAACATGTCGCCGGTGAACATCGAGAGCGCGCTCAAGGACGCCTCACCGCTCATCGGGCAGGCGTGCGCCATCGGCGACCGCAGGCCGTACAACGTGGCGCTGCTCGTCCTCGACCCGGAGGCCGCCGCCTCGTGGGCAGCCTCGAACGGCCTGGCGGACCCCTCCCCGGCAGCGGTCGCCACCGATCCGGGGGTGCGCGCCGAAGTGGCCGACGCCGTGGCCCGAGCCAACGAGCGGCTGTCGCGGATCGAACAGGTCAAGCGCTGGGAGCTGCTCCCTACGGAGTGGCTGCCGGACGGCGACGAGCTCACCCCGACGATGAAGATGCGCCGACGCGGCATCGCCGACAAGTACGCCACGACGATCGAGGACCTGTACGGACAGCCACGATGACCCTGGTGCCCGCCCGCGCCGCGATCGTCGGCGGAGTCCGGACCCGGCTGTTGACGGTCGACGGCGAGGGGCCGACGTTCCTGCTGCTGCACGGGTTCTCCGACTCGGCCGACACCTGGCGGCCGCTGTTGGGTGAGCTGGCGCGGCGGCGACGCCGCGCGGTGGCGGTGGACCTGCCCGGCTTCGGCCGGGCCGGTCCGCTCGGCCGAGGGCCCGTGCTCCCCCAGCTCGACGCGTTCCTGGCTGCGCTCGTGGAGCGCGAGCCGGGACCGGTCGTGCCGGTCGGCAACTCGATGGGTGGGCTGACGGTGCTGCGCAGCGCCGGGCTACCGATCGCCGCCCGCGTCGCGGTGTCCCCCGCTGGCTTCGGCTTCCTGCCCTCCTTCGACCGGGTCGACGACCTGCTGACCCGGCTGCTCCCCGTCCTCCGGGTCGCCTACCGCGCTCCGGTCCCGGCGCCGATCGTGAGGGCCTACGCCGCGGCGTTCTACCGCTTCCGGCTCGCGAAGGGCGCGGCCGACCCGACGCTCGCCCTGCGCTACGGCTCCCACTTCGGCGGGATGGCGGACTTTCGCCGCTACGGCGCGATCGGCAGGCAGCTCAGCGCCGAGATCAAGGCGAACCCGCTCGACGTGCGGCGGCTGACCGAGCCACTCCTGATGATCTGGGGAGCCGAGGATCACATCTGCGACTCCCGGCCGGTGGCCGCCGCCATCGCGGACCTGCCGAACGCTCGCCTCGAGCTCCTCGAGAACTGCGGGCACAGCGCCCAGATCCAGCGTCCCGACCGGGTTGCAGACCTCATGGAGGAGCTGGTCGAGAGCCTCGCCGACGCGCCGCCGCTGCGCGTCCTGCCCCGACCCGCGGGAGGATGCACGCGATGAGTCCCGCCCTGCCGTCGTGGGCCCGGGGACTGCTCTCCACGGCGGCGAACGTCGTGGAGTACGCCCGCTTCGGCGGGCTCGACACCGGTGAGGAACCGGCCCCGTTCGACATCGCGGGCCGCGGCCCGGTGCACCGGCTGCGGCGGTACTTCCCCGGCACGCCGACAGGCCGGGCGCCAGTGCTGCTCGTGCCGCCGCTGATGCTCACCGCCGAGGTCTGGGACGTCTCCCCCGCCACGAGCGCGGTCGCGCTGCTGCACGACTCGGGCCTCGAGCCCTGGGTGCTCGACTTCGGCGACCCCGGCCGCGAGGCGGGCGGCGGGAAGCGCACCGTGACCGACCATGTCCTCGCGCTCTCCGCGGCGATCGACCAGGTCGCGGACCGGACCGGCCGGGCCGTGCACATCGGCGGCTACTCGCAGGGCGGGCTGTTCTGCTACCAGGCGGCGGCGCTGCGCGGCTGCCGGGACGTGGCGAGCATCGTGGCGCTGGGCAGCCCGCTGCACCCACTGGAGATCCCGGGCGTCGATCTCCCGGAGGATCTGGTCGCCGAGCTGCAGGACCTGTGGACGTGGGTGCTCGGCCGGACCGGGCTCCCGGGCTGGGCCGCGGCCAATCTCTTCAAGTGGACGAGTCCGGTCAGCGCGATCCAGGGCCAGATCCAGTACCTGTCCGCCCTGCGCGACCGGGACGCTCTCCTGCCCCGCGAGCGTCAGCGGCGCTTCCTCGCGGGCGACGGCTGGATCACCTTCCCCGGCCCGGCGATCACCGAGGTCATGGACAGCATGACCCACGAACGCTTCCGCCGCGGAGGGCTGGTCTTCGGCGACCGCACCGTCACACTCGCCGACCTCACCTGCCCCATCCTGATCTTCACGGGGACGAAGGACGGGTTCGCACCCGCACCCCACGTCCGGGAGATCGCGCAGGCCGCGCCGCGGGCGGAGGTCTACGAGTGCTCGCTGCCCACCGGTCACTTCGGACTCGGCGTGGGCTCCCAGGCCCGGCGGGTCACCTGGCCGACCGTGGGTGCGTGGGCGCGCTGGCAGGAGGGGGCGGCGGAGCTCCCGGAGGCCGTCGGTCCGGTCGGAGACGTGGAGCCGATGGCGAGCGGATCGCCTGGCACCGGGGTCACGCACACCCTCTGGTCCGCGGCGAAGCTCGCCCTCGAGGCGGGCCGGGCGGTGCCCGGAGCCGCCTCCGCGCTGTCGGCCCAGCTCACGGACTCCCTGCAGGAGATCGCCCACTTGGCGGCGGAGCAGCTCCCGCGGCTGGCCCGGCTCGAACGGGTCGGGCCGCACACCCGCATGTCCTACGGGATGCTGCTCGACGAGGCGGCCGCCGCACGGCCCACGGCGACCGCGCTCCTGCTCGGCGACCAGGCCTACACCCACGGGCAGGTCAAGGAGCGCGTCGACGACCTGGTCCACCGGCTTCTGGCCGTCGGGATCCGCCGCGGCGAGCACGTCGGGGTCCGGTTCGGCTCGAGCATCCACCAGCTCACCGCGGTCGCGGCCCTGAGCCGCATCGGCGCCGTCGCCGTGCTGCTGCGGCCCGACGGTGACGTGGACCGGGAGGTCGCCCTCGGTCGGGTCGAGCGGCTGGTCACCGATCGGGCGTCCCGACCGGACACCGCTCTGCCCGTCCTCGTCGTCGGGTGCGGCGAGCTGGACCTCGACACCCCGCGGCCTCCGCTGCCGGAGTGGTTCGAGCCCAACCCGGGCCGGGGTGCGGACCTGGCGTTCGTGCTGTTCACCGGGGCGGGCGAGGGAACCCGGCCGATGCCGGTGACCAACCGGCGCTGGGCGCTGTCCGCCTTCGGTGCCGCCTCCGCGGCGGCGCTGACGCCGGGCGACACCGTCTACTCGGCGAGCCCCCTGCACCACGCCTCGGGGCTGTTGCTGAGCACGGCCGCCGCCGTCGTCGCGGGCTCCCGGCTCGCCCTCGCCCCGACCTTCGACCCGGGCCGCTTCTGGCCGGACGTGCGGCGGTACGGGGCCACGGTCGTGCCCTACACGTGGGCGATGCTCACGACCCTGTTGGGCCGCGAGGTGGTCCCGGAGGAGCGGCACCACCCCGTCCGGCTCTTCGTCGGGTCCGGCATCCCGCGGTCGGTGTGGCACCAGGTGCTGCGTCGGTTCGCACCGGTCCAGGTCCTGGAGCTCTTCGCCGTCGGGCGGACGAACGCGATCCTCGCCAACGTGTCGGGCCGCAAGGTCGGCGCGGCGGGACGCTCCCTGCCGGGGACGGCCCGTACGGAGCTGGCCGCACTCGGCCCCGACGGTGACCTCGTGCTCGACGCCGAGGGGCACGCCGTGCCCGCGGCCCCCGGCGAGCTCGGGATGCTCCTCGCCGAGGTGGACGACGACCAGCCGCTGTGGGACGCCGTCCCACGGCGTGGGGTGTTTCGGCGGGACGACACGTGGCTGGTGTCCGGCGAGCTCTTCCGGCGCGACCAGGACGGCGACCTGTGGCCCGTCGGGCGCCACGGCGGCCACCTGGACACCGCGGCAGGACCGCTGCACCCCCGCGAGGTCGAGGACGCGCTCGGCGAGCTCCCGGAGATCGACCTCGTGGTCTGCCACCCGGACGCCCGCGGGCGCGTGGTCGCCGCGGTCGTCTGTGCGCCCGGTGCGTCGCTGACGCCACGGGCACTCGGTCACGCGCTCGACGGCCTGCCGACGCCGGCGCGCCCGGAGGTGATCCACCTCGTCGACCGCATCCCGCTGACGGACTGGTTCCGCCCCGATCCCGCGGCGCTGCCCGCCCCCGGCTCGGCCGGTCGGGTGTGGCGGCGGACGAAGACGGGCCGGTACACCGCCGCGCGCTCCTGACCGGGTCGGACACGCCGGAGGGGGCACCACGGGTGTGATGCCCCCTCCGGTGTCCGTTCAGGAGGTGTGGACGATCAGGACGTCCACGGCCGACCGCCGGGCCGCGTCCGAGGGGACGCTGCCCAGGACGCGGTCGGTCAGCGTGCCGAGTCCACGGTTGCCGACGACCAGCAGGTCCGCTCCGTGCTTCTCGACGAGCCCCAGCAGGACCTCGACCGGTGCGCCGTCGACGGCCTCGGTCTCGATGCGGTCGGCGGGCAAGGTCACCCCGGCACGATCCCGGGCGACCCGCAGGCTGTCCTCGGCCGGTGTCCAGCCGTGGACCAGGTACGACTCGCCCTTCAGCACGTCGTCCGCGGCCTCGATGTTCCGGTCGTCCGGGTGGTAGGCGGAGCCGATGACGAGGGTGGCGTCCGTGGCCGCGGCGACGGCGGCGGCGCGGTCGACCGCGGCGTACGACGTGTCGGACCCGTCGGTCCCGACGACGACGGTGCGATAGGCGGACATGGGTGCTCCCTGCTCAGGTGAAGCGGCGGAACTCGGTGGTGGGCGCGCCCGGGTCGGAGTCGACCCGCGGGAGGACCCGGGTGGGGTCGTCCGGCCTGCCGTACGGGGCCGCGCCGACGGCGCGCGCGCGAGCCGCGGGGGCCTCGTCGGTCTCCGCCAGCGACGTTCGGATGGCCTCCTGCGCGGCCGGCGGGAGCGTGTGCAGCATGTCCCGCACCCGCTTCTGCCGCCGGGCCACCGCCTTGCGCTCGGGCAACCCGGCCGTGGCGACCAGCTGCGGCTTGATCGGGGGCAGCCCGTCGAGCTCGCCGACCTCGGCCAGCTCTCTGGCCGCCTGCGCGGTGTCCTTCTCCTCGCTCATCCCGATCGGACCCTGGCGGCGCCCGTTGAGGAACTGCGATACCACGGGGTCCTCGCTGGTCAGCAGCACCTCGCGCGGGCCGAACATCGCCAGGTGCTTGCGGTAGAGCATCCCGATGTTGTCCGGGACGGTCTGCGCGGTGTTGATGTCGTGGGTGACGATCAGGAACGTGGAGTCCGTCTGCGCGTTGAGGTCCAGGATCAGCTGGTTCAGGTACGCCGTGCGCACCGGGTCGAGGCCGGAGTCCGGCTCGTCGAACAGGATGATCTCCGGGTCCAGCACCAGCGCGCGGGCCAGCCCGGCCCGCTTGCGCATACCGCCGGAGATCTCACCGGGGAGCTTGGACTCGTCGCCCTTCAGGCCGACCATGTCCATCTTCTCCATGACGATGTCGCGGATCTGCGACTCGGACTTCTTCGTGTGCTCGCGCAGCGGGAAGGCGATGTTGTCGTAGAGGTTCATCGACCCGAACAGCGCGCCGTCCTGGAACAGCACCCCGAACAGCTTCCGGATCTCGTACAGCCGGGACTCGGTGCAGCGCACGAGGTCCGTGTCGTGGATGACGATCGAGCCCTTCTCCGGCTTGAGCAACCCGATCAGGGACTTCAGGAACACCGACTTCCCGGTGCCGGACGGGCCCAGCAGCACCGACACCTCCCCCGGGGGCAGGGTCAGGGTCACGTCGGACCAGATGTTGGCGCGGCCGAAGGACTTCGAGAGTCCCTTGACCTCCACCTCGACACCGGGCACGGGTCCTCCTCGTTTCTCTCGGTGGGGGCTCAGACGGGGGTGAGCTCGGAGACGAGCCAGCGGTCCTCGGGGCGTTCCATCGTCACGCGGACCCGGCTGCCGACGGCGTCCGGCGGGGCGCCCTGCGCGGTGGTCGTCTGGTTGAGGAACATCAGCACCGTCACGAGGTCGGGGCCGTCCTCGGACACGACCGCGGACTCCTTCGGCTCGGCCGAGGTGACCAGGGCGCTCTGCGCCGCCGCGGGGAGCACGACGTCGTGGAGCAACTGCCCGTAGTCGTCCCGGAACGTGCCGGTCAGCAGGTCGAGGCGCCGTGGGATCTCCGCCTCCAGCGTGGTGTGGTCATAGGACAGCAGCTGGGGTACGGCCTGTCGGGCGGCCGCGACGGCGTCCGTCCGGGCCTGGGCGACCGCGGACTCCCGCAGGTGCAGCAGCCCGAACGTCACGGTCGCGGCGAGCAGCACCAGGGCGACGGCACCGGCCACGAGCGGCCTGCCCGCGAGCACGCGGGGCACGACGGTGAGCCTGCCGGTCAGCTCACGAAGTTCAAGGTTCCGACGAGCCATCGGTCACCCTCCTTCACCAGGTCGAGCTTCATCCGGTAGAGCCGCGGCTCGGCGTCCGGGGACTGCGCGTTGCGGACCTCGCTGCGCACGGCGACCAGCGCCTCGGCGGAGTTTGCGTCCGCGCTCACGAGGCCGGCCTCGGTGATCTCGCCGGTCGACCCGACCTTCGAGTCCCGCACCATCTGCACGTAGGAGTCCAGGTTCTGGCGGAACAGGTCGCCGAACTCGCCGGTGCCCGAGTCGATGACCCGCTGCACGTCCGCGTCCGCCGTCTCGGCCGAGATGGACGACAGCGCGACGGCGGCGGCGCGGGCGGCGTCGAGCGCCGCGGCCCGGTCGGCCTCTCCGGCGCGGTCGACGAGCCAGAGCACCAGGGTCGCGACGGTCGTGCCGAGCAGGACCAGGAGCACGACGAGGCCGATCACGCCCCGGCGGCCGGACGACGGCCGCGCCGCCTGCTCGGCCACCGTGCCGTCCCCGGGGACGGCGGTGTCCGGGTCGAGATCGGGCTCGTCCTCCGTGTGGAGTCGGTGGGACGCGGTCATCCGCGGCCTCCTTCGGATCGGGGCATCAGACGGGGTCCACTCCGGCGGTCAGCCACCGGCCGTCGACGTGCTGCAGGGTCATCACGACCCGGCTGCCGGTCAGCAGCGGCTGCGCCAGCGCGGGCGCCTCGGAGCTCTGGTTGAGGAACAGCAGGAGGGTCACCTCGTCGGGCCCGTCGTCGCCCACCACGGACGATCCGACGACCGTCGAGGTGGTGACAACCTGGCGCGCCTTCGCCACGGGCGCGACGGAGTCCTGCACCATCGCGCGGTACCGGTCACGGAAGTCGCCGGTCAGCAGGTCCATGCGCTGGTCGACGGCTCTGTCCAGCGATGTGTGGTCATAGGACAGCAGCTCCTGGGCCGCCGCGACACCCGCCTGCAGGGCCTCCGCCCGCGCGGTCTCGGTGCGGTGCTGCTGCACGCCCATCCCGGCCAGGATCCCGCCGACCACCAGCGCGACCACCGCGACGACGGCGCACACCAGGACGGGCCCGCTCCGCCACAGCGACGGCCACACCTCAGAGGCCTGGGTGGCCTCGGCCACCTCGGCCACCTCGGCCACCTCGGCGTCCGCGTCCCGGTTGGTCCTCGTCTCGACGCTCACGGCACGAACTCCACCTGGTCGGCGAGCCAGCGCCCGTCGGGCTGCTCGGTCATCTCCACGGCCATCCGGTAGGTGCGGTCCTCGCCCTGGGGCGCCTGCTGGTTCACGACCGACGCCCGCATGGCCACCAGGACCCGGGCGGTGGAGTCGTCGATGCGCTCGAGGCCCGCGGAGGCGACCTCGCCCCGGGCCTGCACGCCGCCCTTGCGGACGATGTCGACGTAGGAGTCGAGGTTCTCGGCGAAGATCTTCCCGAAGTCTCCGACCGCGCCGTCCATGATCCGGCGGACGTCCGCGTCGGCGGTCTCCGAACTCACCGACACGAGAGCGACGGCCATGTCCTGCGCGGCGGAGACCGCCGCCTCTCGCCGCTCGACGGACTCCCGACCCGCGTTCCACCAGAAGCCGGCGCCCACAGCGCCCGCCACCAGTAGTACGACGAGCACCCCGGCCACCAGGAGGGCAGGCCGCGGCCGCCTCCGGCGTGGGGCCCGCCGCTCGCTCGGTACGGATCCGGTCTCGGATTCCTCCCCCGCCGTAGCCGTCTCCGTGGAGGGGGCGTCCTTTTCGTCGGTCAGCATGGAGGTGTCACCTCGTCTCGTCGTCGAGTGGGTCGGTCAAGCTGTCCATACAGTGCGTTCAACGACCGGGGGCGGCCGAGGGTGACGCCGGCAGCAGCAACCCCCTCAGATCCGACGGGGCCGCACCGCGCGGCCCGCCCCCGCCGTCCACCAGCAGGTCGGCCGGGGTGGGCGTCGTGGTGAGCGGTGCGTCGTTCAGCGGACCGCCGATCTGCAGCTGCGTCCCCGGCCCGACCACCGGGGTGAACCCGGCGCCCCGGCACTGCTCGATCGTGGCCGCGCGGCGGCCCACCGGGGACCCCGGCTCGAAGCAGGGCAGGTTGCGCGAGCCACGGACCAGCCGGTCGTCGTCCTGGGCCAGCTTGCAGTACTGGTCGGCCGGGAACTCCATGTCCGACAGCTCGAAGGCGTCCCGCGGGCCGAGTGGGGCACCCGGGCCGACCCAGCCCTCGTAGCACGCGGGACGGTTCGGGTTGAGCTTGATGTTGAAGTTGATCATCTGGCGCCCGTTGGGCCCGAGCGCGGACTGGTAGAACGCCGCGAAGGCCGGGTAGGTGACCAGCACCTGCTCGATCGGGGCGTGGTAGGCCTCGGCGAGCTTCGTCAGCACCAGCGTGTTGTCCAGCAGGGTCGGTGTCGGGCCGCGCAACTGGTCCAGCAGGTTCCCCGCCTGGATCCCCGCCTGCTCGCCGCTGCGCAGCATCCCGCGTAGGTCGCCGTCGCTCTGCTCCAGCTGCGCGGTGACCCGGGCCAGCCGCTGCGACCACGCACGGGCGTCGTCGGCGGAGGCGACCTGGCTGTCCAGGAACGGCTCGGCGTCCCGGATCAGCTGCTCGGTCCGGCCGAAGTTCGCGTCCGCGGTGTCCAGCAGGAGCTTCGTGTTGTCGACGATGGCCGCCAGGTCAGGGCCGATCCCGCGGAAGGCGGCGTCGAACTCCCGCAGCACGACCGAGAGGTCGTCCGGGTCGACGGTCTTGAGCAGCGTGTCGACGTCGTCGAGCACAGCGGCCGTCGGCAGCGGCACCGAGGTGCGCTCCTCCGGGACGAACGCACCGTCGGCCAGCACCGTGCTCGACGGGCTGTCCGAGGGCACGAAGTCCACGAACTGCTCGCCGATGGCGGAGACCGAGTGCACCTCGGCCCGGCTGTCCTCGGGCGGGGCCTGCGACTCGTCGATCGACATCACGACGTCCACCCCGCCGTCCGCGACCAACCGCACGTCGGTGACCTTGCCGATCGTGGCGCCGCGGTAGGTGACGTTGGCGTTCGGGTAGATCCCGCCCGCCACCGGGATGCGCGCCGTGACGCCCATCTGCCCGGCGCCCAGCAGCGTGGGCAGCCGCACGTAGCCGAACGCGATGATCGCGAACGCCGCCACCGACAGCACAGTGAAGATGATCAGCTGCTTCTTGACGAACGAGGTCATCGGTTCCCTCCGGTGAGGGGATCGAGCAGCCCGCCCAGCGGGCCCGGAGCCGGGGCCCGGGGGGCGTCCGGGTCCGGCGGCTGCGTGTTCGCGTCCGGCGCCGGGTTGGGCGCGGGTTGTCCGTCCGGTGGGGAGACCATCGGGAGCGGCGGGATCGCGGGCAGCCGGTTCTCGTCCGGCAGCGGCGCGGGCAGCAGCGGGTCGACGGCCTGGGTGACCGTGCCGCCGTTGGCCAGAATCGTCTCGACCTGGCCCAGCGCTCCGGCGAACGGGGTGTTGGTGAGGAAGTTGTGGTCGAGGGTGCCCAGCGTGAGGTCCACGGTGATGGAGAAGTTGATGAAGTCACCGCGGACGTACTTGTCGAACGTGCGCAGCGGGAAGGCCACGGTGCCCAGCAGGTAGAGAGAGTCCACCATGGAGGGGCCCGCATCGGCCAGGCCCTTGAGCGCGGGCTCGAGGTCGGCGAGGTTCTGCGCGAGGTCGTCCCCCGCCGCGCCGAGCACCCGGTCGGTCTCGGCGCCGAAGCCGCCGAGGGCGTCCAGGGTGCCGACGAGGTCGGCCCGCTGGGCCTCCAGCTCCTGCAACGCGGGCGGCACGTCCCGCAGCGCCTCGCGCAGCGCGGGGTCCTGCTCGGCGAAGGCCGCGCCCATCCGGTCGAGCCCGTCGATCGCGCGGACGATCTCGCCCCGCTGCTCGTCCAGCCCGGTCACGAACCTGTCCAGCTGGGTCAGCAGGTCCCGGATCTGCGGGGTGCGGCCGGACAGCGCCCGGTCCAGCTCGCCGGTGATGGTCTTGATGTGCTGCAGCCCGCCGCCGTTGAGCAGCGCGGCCACCGAGGCGAGCACGTCCTCCGTCTCCGGGTAGCGGCCCGTCCGGGCGAGCGGGATCACGTCTCCGTCCCGGAGCAGCTCGGCGGAGGGCTCGTCCGGCGCGTCGAGCTGCACGAACTTGGCCCCGAGGAGGCTGCCCTGGCCGATCTTGGCCCGGGTGTCCCGCGGCAGCTTCACGCCCTCGTCGAGGCTGACCGTGACGACGGCGTTCCAGTCGTCGAGCCGGATCCCGGTGATGGACCCGACGTTCACGTCCCGGAGACGGACGGGGTTGTTCGCCACGAGGTTGCCGACGTCCTCCATCTGGATGTCGATGGAGTAGGCCCCGTCGCCGGAGCCCTGCGTCCCGGGCAGGTGGAAGGAGTTGACGCCGCCGTACCCGCAGCCCGACAGCGCGAGCACGGAGCAGGCTACCAGCGCGCCGACGATCCTGCGCATCTCTAGCGTCCTCCCGTCAGCAGGCCACCCAGGCCCGGGATGTCGGTCGACGGCACGAGCTTGTCGTTCACCGGTGCGGCCCCCGACGGGGTCTCGACGACGCCCGGGCGCTCGGAGGAGACACCGCCGCCGGGCCGCGAGATCGGGTTGACCCCGATCGGCGGCTGCTGCACCCGCAGCAGGTTCAGCAGCGGCCCGAGGTAGGTGACGCACATGTCCGTGCCCTCCTTGGCGCTGCTCGCCGCGGCCGAGGCGAACGCCGAGCAGACGAAGTCCGCCGGGGTGTCGAGGTTGTTCACCGTCAACGTGCCGGTCACCGCGTGGCCGGTCGGCGAGAACACGTTCATGAAGTTCTGCAGCGTGTTCGGCCCGACGTGCAGGATCTGGGCGAGGTCGTCCCGCTGCTCGGCGAGCTCGCCGTTGAAGCGGCCGAGCTTGTCGACGGTCGCGGTGAGCTCGTCGCCGTTGACCCGGACGAACTCGTCGATGGCCTGGCCGGCGCGGTCGATGCCGGCGATGGCCTGCGCGAGCTGGTCCCGGTTCTCGTCGAAGATGCCCGAGACGTCCGCCAGCCGGTCGTTGAACTCGGTGATCTGGTCGCCCATCCCGGACAGGGACGTGACCAGCACCTGCAGGTTCCGCACCGTGCCGAACAGGTCCTCCCGGCCGTCCGCGAGCGTCTGCAGCGCGGCCGAGGCGTCCTGGATCATCGTCCGGAACTGCTGGCCGCGGCCGTCGGCGTTCTGCGCCGAGACCTCGAGGAAGTGGTTGAGCGCGCCCCGCGGGTCCGCACCGTCCGGCCCGATCTGGGTGGCGACCCGGGAGAGCTCGGCCTTGAGGTCGTCGAACTCGAGCGGGGAGATCGTCCGTTCCAGCGGGATCTCGCCCCCGTCCTCCAGGACCGGGCCGCCCTTGTACGCGGGGGCGATCTGCAGGAAGCGCGTCGCCACCAGCGTCGGGGTGACGACGGCGGCCTCCGCGTCGGCGGGGATGTCGTACTGCGAGTCGTAGCTGAACTCGACGCGGACGCGGCCGGGCTCTGGCGTGATCGACTCGATCCGCCCCACGTCGACGCCCTGGATGCGTACCCGGTCCTTCGGGTACACGTTCTTGACCGTGACGAAGTAGGCCGTGCCGGTCTTGGTGCCGCTCTGCACGAACAGCACCACCGCGCCGGCCACGAGCGCCAGCACCACGCCGACCAGCACGAACCGCACCGTGAGCTTCATCGCCCACCTCCGGGCAGGGTCAGGGACGGGACGAACTGCGCGGTCGGGAACACGCCGAGGCCACCGAGCTCGCCGTAGCCGGTGAACGAGGTGCCGTGCTGCAGGCCCTCACCGAGGCCGGTGATGAAGGTGGAGACCCGTTTTATCGCGGCGCCGATGTTGCCCTCGTTGCGCTGCAGGATGTCGATCGTGTGGTTGAGGTCGGCGAGCGCCGGCTGCAGCCGGTTCCGCTGCTCGTCGTTCAGCGCGACGATCTGCTCGGTCACCCGGGTGGTGTCCCGCAGCAGGCTCGCGATGACCTCGCGGCGGCCCTGCAGCTCGCCGAGCAGCGAGTTGCCATCCACCAGCAGCGTGGACAGCTGGGCGCTGCGCTCGCTGAGGATCCCGCTCACCCCGTTCGCCTTGTCGAGCAGTGCCCGGAGGGCGTCGTCCCGGGAGGCGATGGTCCGGGAGATCCGGCTGATCCCGCCGAACGCCGCGGAGAGGTCGTCCGGGGTGTCCCTGAAGGTCTCGGCGAAGACGTCCATCGCGTCGCCGACGCGCCGGGTGTCGATCTCCCCGGTCCGCCGGGTCACGTCCTCGATGCCCTCGGTGATGCTGTAGGGCGGGGTCGTGCGCTCCAGCGGGATACGGCCGCTCGCCGACAGCTCGCCGCCGCCGCGCGAGGTGACCTCGAGGTTGCGCTCCCCGAGCAGGGTCTGGGTGCCGATGGTGGCCACCGACTCGTCCCCGAGGGACACGCCCTTCACGGTGAAGGTGACGACGACGTCCCCGTCCTCCAGCGTCACGTCGGTGACCTGACCGGCCTCCGTGCCGGCGAGCTTCACCTTGTCCCCGACGTTGAGCCCGCCGGCCTCGCTGAACACCGCCTCGTAGCTGCTGCCCGCGATGAAGGGCATGGCCGCGATCTGGAAGGAGCCGAAGATGATCACCAGGATCGACCCGACGCCGACCAGCGCGATCGTGATCGGGTTCTTCTCCCGGAAGCTGAGCTTGCTCATCGTCCGCCTGCCTCCTTCGCCTCGCGCTGCTCGGGGGTCTCCAGCGGCGCGACGTCGTCCGGGCGGCACCGCTCGACGTTGTCGCTCGGCCCGACCATCGGCGAGTAGAGCGGCTGGCCGTCCGGGCCGGTCACCTTCACCCGCACCGAGCAGATGAACAGCTGGTACATCGCCCCCCGGGAGGCGACCCGGCTGACCCGCAGGTACGCGCCGGGCAGCATCGAGAGCACCTCGTCGATCTTCTGCTCGCCCTCGTTGGCCAGGTCCGCGACCCGCTGCACCTGGTCAACGGTCCCGACGAGCGGGCCACGTGCCTTACCGAGGAAGTCGTCCACACTGGTGACCAGCCGCTGCGAGGATTCCAGTCCCTCGCCGATCCGCTCCCGGTCGCTCGCGAGCCCGGACACGAGCACCTGGAGCCGGTCCAGCGTGCGATCCAGCTCCGGGCCCTTCTCCTGCAGGGTGCCGAGCACGGTGTTGAGGTTCGTGACGACCTGCCCGATCACGGCGTCCCGGTCGGCGAGGGTGTTGGTCAGCGAGCCGATCCGGGACAGGATCGACTCGAAGGTGCCGCCCTGGCCCTGCAGCACGGAGATGAGGTCGCTGGTCAGGCCGTTGATCTCGTCCGGTGCGAGGCCCTCGAAGAGCGGGTCGAAGCCAGCGAGCAGCACGTCCAGGTCAAGCGCCGGGGTGGTGTGGGCGACGGGGATCACCGCCCCTTCCTCCAGCGTGCCCGCCCCACCGCCGCGGCTGACCTCGAGGTAGCGGTCGCCGGTGAGGTTGAGGTAGCGGATGGTGAGCTGCGCGTCCGCGGGCAGCGGACGGGTGCGGTCCACGTTGAAGCCGACCGTGGCGTTGGTGGCGTCCACCAGCTCGACCTCGGTCACCTCGCCGACGTCCACGCCCGCGACTCGCACCGAGTCGCCGACCTGCAGGTCGGAGGTGTCGGTGAACTGCGCGGAGTACTCCACCCGGTCGTGCAGCCCGGCCACGTTCGCGCCGAGCTCCAGGGAGATGACCAGCAGGACCACGAGAGAGAAGGCCACGAACACGGCGCTCTTCACGGCGGGCTTGAGCACCGCCTGGGAGTTCGAGCTCATCGCGGGCCCCCCGCGCCGGGCAGCGGCAGCGGTCCCGTGGCCGAGCCGGGCGTGGTGAGCGGGCCGCTCGCACCCGGGTCGGTGGTCAGCGGCGCGCCCGCGAGCGGACCGAACAGCTGCACGACCAGCGGCGGGTCACCGACGCGCAGGGACTCGCGCTGCTCGTTCGTCCCGGCGGGCGGGGTCTGGGCGTCGACCGCGGAGTTCGGCACCGCGCGGCCGTCGAGGTCCGGCAGCCCGTAGCAGTCCGGGCCGCGGGCGTTGTCGATCTCCGGCAGGTCCGTGGGGTTGCGGTAGACCTCCTCGCCGGGCTCGAAGGCGACGTTCCCGCTGATCGCCGCGACCTGGCCCTCGCCGCCGAAGAACTTCTCGGCCCGGCGGTTGCTGTGGTCGACGCCCTGGAGGAAGCAGGCGAACATCGGGGAGTACTCCTGGAGCAGGTCCGTCGTCGGCAGCGCCGTGCGGACGGTCTCGATCAGCCCGTCGCCGTTGACCGCGAAGAAGTCCTGACCGATCCGCGCGGCGCGGGTGACCTGGTAGAGGAAGCCGTCCACCTGGGCCTGCTGCTCGACGATCGTGCGGCTGGTGGTGGAGAAGTTGCTCAGCACCTCGCCCAGGTCCGGCGCGATGTCGGCGTAGACGTTCGCGGTGTCCGCGCCCTTCGCGAAGTCCCGCTCGAGCGTCGGGAGCGTCTCGTTGAACTTCCGCAGGTAGTCCGCGAGCCGCACGGCGGTGTCGCCCAGCTCCTCGCCGCGGCCGTCGAGCGCTTGGGCCATCGACCCGAGCACCGCGTTGACCTTCGCCGGCTGCGCGGTGTCGAGCACGGTCGTGAGGTTCTCGAAGAGGTTGTCCACCTCGACGCTGACCCGGCCGGTGCTGAGCAGGTCGCCCGCGGCGAGCGTGCGGACGGCGGGCTGTGTCGGCTCCACGAGGGCGACCGACTTCTGGCCGAACGCCGTCAGCTGGTTGAGGGTGACGCCCACGTTGGCGGGGATCATCCCCAGCAGGGACGGGTCGATGTCGAGGGCGATGTCCACGGACTCGCCGTCCTCGGCGAGCGAGACCGACTCGACCTTGCCGACGTCCACGCCGCGCATCTGGACCCGGTTCCCGGAGAACATCTGCAGGCCGGCGCGGTCGGCGCTGAGCATCACCCGGGCGTACGGGGTGAAGGCCTCGTTGGCGGCGCCGACGCACAGGGCGACGAACCCGCCGACGATGCCGATCAGGACGAGCGCGTACATCTTGTGCTTCACGCCGTCACCCCGAGATCCGGAAGACGTCGGAGTTCGTGTACAGCGCCATCGAGATGACCAGCTCCATGGCCAGCACGGCGATCAGCGAGGTCCGCACGGCCTTACCGACCGCCTGGCCCACGCCCGCGGGCCCACCCTTCGCGGTGTAGCCGTAGTAGGTGTGGATCAGGATCACCACCACTGCGACCCCGAGTGCCTGGGCGAACGAGAAGAGGATGTCCTGCCATTGCAGGAAGGTGTCGAGGTAGTGGTTGTAGGTGCCTTCGGACAGCCCGAAGAAGTTCACCTGCGTGACCTTCCACCCCACCCAGGCGCCCACCATCGCCATCGCGAAGATGGGGATGATCGTGATCATGCCCGCGACCAGGCGGGTCGTGACCAGGTAGGGCAGTGAGCGGACGCCGATGACCTCGAGGGCGTCGATCTCCTCGGCCACCCGCATTGCGCCGAGCTGGGCCGTGAAGCCGCTGCCCACCGTGGCGGCGAGCGCCGCGCCGGCGACGATCGGTACCAACAGCCGCGGGTTGATGATGGCCGAGGTGAACCCGCCCAGGGCCTCCAGCTGCAGGTCCTTGAGCGCGCTGAAGGACTGCAGCCCGCCGGTGACGCCGGCGAACAGCGTGATGAACAGCGTGATGATCGACGAGCCGCCGATCACGGCGAGCGCGCCGGTACTCATGCCGACCTCGGCGATCAGCCGGACCTGCTCGCCCTTGTAGCTCTTGACCGCCTTGGGGGTCCACGCGATCGACTTGCCGTAGAACTCGGCCTGCTTGCCGAGGTCGTCGAGCAGCCGCAGCGGGGCGCCGACCACCTTCTTGACCCCGTCGAGGAACTTCGACTCCATCGCCCTTCCCCTCACACGATCCCGAGCGAGTACGGGATCTGGGTCAACATGATGTTGAGCGGGAACAGCGCGAGGAACGTGTAGACCACCGTCTCGTTCACCGCGTTCCCGACGCCGCGGGGGCCCGCGCCGCAGGTCATCCCCCGGTAACAGCCGATCAGCGCCCCGACGACGCCGAAGCACACGGCCCGAACCTCGCCGTGCACCAGGTCCTTGAAGCTGACCAGCAGGTCGAGGGAGTCGACGTACTGACCCGGGCTCGCCTCCTGCAGGTACACGCCGAAGACGTAGCCGCCCGCCAGCCCGATGAGGATCATGACGCCGTTGAGCATCGCGGCGTTCAGGGCGGTGGCCAGCACCCGCGGGGCGACCAGCCGCTGCACGGGGTCGATGCCCAGGACCTCCATGGCGTCGAGCTCCTCGCGGATCTTGCGCGCGCCGATGTCCGCGCAGATCGCCGTCGAGCTCGCACCCGCGATGATGAAGGTCGTCGCCACCGGGCCGATCTGGGTGATGGTCGCGAAGCCCGAGCCCGCCCCCGAGAGGTCGATGGCGCCCAGCTCGACCAGCACGATGTTGAACTGGAAGGTCACCAGCGCCACGAAGGGGATGCCCAGCAGGATCGTCGGGCCGAGCGAGACGCTCGCGACGAACCACGTCTGCTGCAGGAACTCGCGCCACTGGAAGGGCGGGCGGAACATCGCCACGAACGTGTCCAGCGTGAACGCGAAGAACCCGCCCACCGGCTTGATCGCCTTGCTCAGCACGGGAGTCGCCATCAGCAGCCCCACCCGTCCTGCGGTGAACACACCCGATGCACCCGCGCCTCCCGACCTCGACGTCCTCGTCGGGGCGGCCCCCTTCCGAGCCGCCCTACAGGTGACTAAACGACGTGTATGGACGCAGGGTACGGATGCGGCCGAGATTCTCCGGAAGGCTGCACCCGACCTGCAACAACGTCTCGCGGGGTCACCCGACCGGAGGATCACCCGGGCCGGTCAGAGACAGCGCTCGCACCAGCACCGCGACCCGTTCCCGGGCCTCGCGGCGGGACACCGCCGCGGGGAGCAGACCGGAGCCGTGGAAGGTGCCGGGGAACAGGTGCAGCTCGACCGGAACCCCGCCTCCTGCAGCCGGAGCGCGTAGGCGATCCCTCGTCCCACAGCCGGTCGAGCGCCATGACCGAGATGTCGGCGGGCGGAAGGCCCGACAGGTCCGTGGCCCGGGCGGGCGAGGCGTGGGCGGCCACGTCGGTGCCACCCCTGCGCCCCTCGCCGAGATAGGCGTCCCAGGTGAGCTCGGCGGACTCCCGGTCCACATCGGCGTGTCGACGAACGTGCGCGCGCTCATCGTCTCGACCCGGTCGTCGAGCTCGAGGATGGAGAGGTACTGGAAGGCCGGAGCGGCCCGCCCCGGCCCCGAAGCCGCAGGCGAGCGCCGCAGCCGTGTTGAGAAACCCTGGGCGGCGAGGGCACATAGCCAGATGTTGATCGTCGCGATGTGCATGGTGGCCTCGTGACGCAGGGCGAGCTTGTCGTACCGGGTGGCCAGTGCGCGGTGCTGTGTGAGCAGGTTGATGCTGCACTCGACGGCGTGACGCTGCCGGTAGAGCTGCTCGTCGAAGACCGGTGGACGCGCGCCGGCCGAGCCACGTCTGCGCCGATGGGCCTGCTGCTCGACCTTGACCGGGATCGTTACGGCGATCTTGCGGTCGCGCAGGTAGGCGCGGTTGGCCCGCGAGGAGTAGGCCTTGTCCGCGAGCACCCGGTCTGGACGGGTCCGAGGACGTCCCGGCCCGGTCCTGGGCACCCGCAGCGAGTCCAGAACTGGTTGATCGTGGAGTCGACCGAGGCGTCCCAGCGGATCAACCCCCGCGTCGGCCCAGGCCAGCGGGCGGACGTGTCCTGGCCGCGCGCGCCGACGTGCTGCAGCGTGGACCACACCAGGGCGCACACGTTCTGGCGCTGCCTACGGCGGAACAGCAAGTAGATCGACTGCCAGTGCCCATAGCGTTCGGGCACGTCACGCCACGACGCGCGACCCGGGCACGCCACCGGACACCACCTCCTCCTCAGGCCCCCTACCAGCGGCAACGCTCCCGCCTGATCCCTCTATTGCCCCTCCCGCAGCACCCCTGAACGAGATCTCGTGTCATCGGTGGTGTCACGCCGTCGGCTCGGGCGAGCGCGAAGAAGCGCGCTTCAGCCTGGCCTCGCGACCATCCACCGGACGTGGTTCACAGATCTCGCACGATCACACGCCCGCTCCCTGTCCTCGGGAACGACGCATGCTCCCGGATCTCGTCCGGGACGCCACGACGGCCGAGGTGCTCGCGACACCAGGCCCGGAAGCGCCTCTCCTCGTAGCCCGCGGCCGGGATCACGTGCGCGACGACGACGGCGTCGAGGGTCTCGTCCGGACGCGCTGCTACGGCGACGTCGTGCACCAGCGGACACGCCTGCAGGTCGATCTCCAGCGCGTATGTCGACAGGTTCTCGCCGCCGCGCCGGATGATGTGCATGCCTCGCCCGCGGAACTCGAAGCGGCCGTTCGGGTGCCGGATCATGATGTCGCCCGTCCGCAGCCACTCGCCGTCGACGAGGGTCCGGGCCGTGGCGTCGGGGGCGTCGCGGTAGCCGAGCATGAGCGTGTTGCCCGGACTCCCGCGGACCCACAACTCCCCCGGTTCGCCGTCCGGAGCGTCGGAGCCGTCGTCCCGTACCAGTCGCACCTCGTCGACCCCGAGGAACGGCCGGCCGATCGTCGCCCGGTCGTCGGTCTCCCACGGCGCGCCGCCGAGTACGCCCGTCACCGACTCGGTCTGTCCGTAGATCTGACGCATGTGGATCTGCGGAACCAGGCGGTCCCACTCCCGCCAGTCCGCGCTGCTGAGCGTCATCCCGTAGTGGACGGCCCGGAGCGGCCCCGGGTCGACCGGTCGCCCGGAGTCCACGGCGCGGTGCAGCGCCATGCGCATGGGCGGTGCGACCATCGAGGCGATCGTGGCCCCGGTCCTGCGGGCGGCGTCGAACCAGGTGCTCGCGCTGAAGCGGGGCACGATCGCGATCGAGCCGCCCGTGACGAACGGCGGTGCGCAGAGGTAGAGCTGGGCGTTGGTGTGGAAGAACGGCGAGCAGAGGTAGTGCCGGTCGGTGGCGAGGTAGCCGCCGTTGCGCGCGAGTCGCTCGGCGGACATGACGTAGTTGCGGTGGGTGAGCTGCACGAGCTTCGGGGCGCCGCTGGTGCCGGAGGTCGGCAGGAGTCCGGCGACGAGGTCGGCTGCGGCGGAGGGCGGCTCGCCACCCACTGCCCCCAGGTCGCCGGCGGGGCAGGTGGTGGTCCACAGTTCGGCGTCCGTCGGGACCAGCAGCCGGGTCGACATGTCGGCCCGGGCGATGGCCTCGGCCACGAGCCCGGCGTTGGACGCGGCGGCCACCACGGCGACCGGCCAGGTGGCCCGCACGGCCCGCTCGACGGTGAGCAGCCCCGAGTCCGGGTCGATCACCTGCACGACTGCGCCGTTGGCCGGGATCGCGAGCCACAACGCCACGGTGAGCGGGCTGTTGGGCAGGGCCAGGACGACGCTGCGTCCGTCCTGCACACCGATTCCGGCGAGCCTGAGCCGCAGGTCGTGGACGTCGGTGGCAAGGCGTTCCCAGGTCACGGTGCCCGGTGCTACAGAGCCGGCCGGGTCGCGGAGGTGGACCAGGGCGGGCTCTCCCGGCCGCAGGCCCGCCCACTGGTCGAGCAACCCGTACAGGGTGCGGTCCGAGCTGACGTCGTGTCCGGCCATTCTCAGTCCCGCAGGGCCTCTCGGTGGGCTGCTGTCTGCCGCAGCGCCAGCAGGGTCGCGAGCGTGATGAGGCTGCAGGCGATCGTGTACCAGGCCGCGGCCAGCGAGTTGCCCGTCGCCGAGACGAGGGCGGTGATGATGAACGGGGCCGTCCCGCCGAACAGCGCCACCGACACCGCGTAGGCCAGGGAGACTCCGGTGACCCGGGTGCGCGTCGGGAACCGCTCGGACAGCAGCGCCGGTAGTGGTCCGCCGACGAGCCCGATCAGCACGCCGGCCAGGACGAGGGCGACCAGAGCGGCGCCGAAGCCCCCGCGGAGCATGAGGAACAGCGGGTAGGACAGCACGAGGGTGCCGATGGTGCCGACGAGCATCACGGCGCGACGACCGACGCGGTCCGACCACGCACCCGCGAAGGGGACGACCAGACCCGCGACCGCGCCGTTGATCAGGGTGAGCACGTAGGACTGCTCCAGCGACATCCCCAGCGTCTTCGACAGGTAGGTCGGCATCAGGACCATGAAGGTGTAGCCGGTGCAGGAGTAGACCACGACGATCCCGACGGTGGTCAGCACCTGCCGCAGCAGTCCCGGTTGCCGCACGGCCGCCGCCTCGTGTTTCGGCCCAGCGGGCGCCGCCGCGGTCGCGGCCCGGAAAGCCGGTGTCTCGTCGACCCGCATTCGCAGGTAGAGCGCGATGAGACCCATGGGAGCGGCGACGAGGAAGCCGATGCGCCACCCCCAGGAGGCCAGGGCGTCGTCGGGGAGGACGGCGATCAGCACGGTCGCCATCCCGGCGCCGAACACGAACCCGATCACCGTGGTGAAGAACGACCACGAGCCGTAGAGCCCCCGTCGCCCTGGCGGCGCGTACTCGGCCATCAGCGACACCGCCCCGCCGAACTCGCCGCCCGCCGCGAGTCCCTGCACCACCCGCAGCACAGTGAGCAGCAGCGGTGCCCAGACGCCGATCGTCGCGTAGGTGGGCAGGACACCGATCAACGCAGTCGCCCCCGACATCAGCGTGATGATCAGGACCAGCACCGGACGACGTCCCCTCCGGTCGGCGAAGCGGCCGAACACCGCCGCCCCGACGGGCCTGAGGAAGAACGCCAGGGCGAACAGCGAGAAGGTGGCCAGCAGGCCCGCGACGCCGTCGCCGGTCGGGAAGAAGAGCCCGGCGATGACGGGCGCCATGTAGCCGTAGAGCGCGTACTCGTACCACTCGACGAGGTTGCCGATGGAGCCTGCGACGAGCGCACGGCGGGACGCGCGCACGTCGATGATCCGATCATCCGTCCCCACGGTCGACAGCTCGGTCATGGTGTCCTCCGGCTCATGCGGCGGTGTCGAAGGTGATGACGCCCCGGACGTTGGTCCCGGCGTGCATGTCGGCGTAGCCCTGGTTGACCTGGTCAAGCGTGTACCGGGTGGTGATGATCTCGTCGAGCTTGAGCCGCCCCGAGGTGTACAGCTCGAGCATCTTCGTGATGTCGCGCAGTGGCGCCACCCCGCCGAACATCGAGCCGAGCAGGCGCTTCTGGTAGAGCGTCAGCTCGAACAGCGAGATCGGTGCCCCGAAGTCCGTGGAGGGGCCGAGCGAGGTCACCACGCAGGATCCGGCCTTACGGATCGCGGCGAAGGCCTGACGCACGTATTCCGGGTCGAGCACGCCGACGGTGATGATCGCGCTGTCGGCTCCCTGCCCGTTCGTCATCGAGCGGGCCAGCTCGGCCGCTTCCTCGATGTCCTCCGCGACGTGCGTCGCGCCGATCTGCTGGGCCATCTCCCGCTTGAACGGCACCGGGTCCACCGCGATGATGTTCGAGGCACCGGCGTGCACGGCCCCCTGCACGGCGAACGAGCCGATCCCGCCGATGCCCATCACGATCACGGTGTCATTGGGCTGCACCTGCGCGACGTTCACCGCGGAGCCCCAGCCGGTGTTGACCCCGCAGCCGACCAGGCAGGCCGCGTCCAGCGGAATCGAAGGGTCGATCTTGATCGCCGAGCTGACGCCCACGGTCGTGTACTCGGAGAAGGTCGAGATACCGCACCACTGGCCGACCGGCCGGCCGTCGAGGGACATCCGGAAGCTGTCCGGGTCCTCGAACCGGGCGCCGCGGAGCAGGCTCGCGCCGAGGTCGCACAGGTTGCCCATCCCTACTGCGCACCAGCGGCACCGGCCGCAGCTCGGTAGGCAGGACAGCACCACGTGGTCGCCCACGGCCCAGCCCGGGGTCCCGGGCCCGACCTCGACGACCACACCCGCGCCTTCGTGCCCGCCGCAGGTCGGCAAGGTCTCCGACGGCAGGTCGCCAGTGGCCACGTGGTCGTCGGAATGGCACATCCCGGACGCCGCCACGCGGACGAGAATCTCTCCGGGCCGTGGCCCTTCCAGGTCGAGTTCCACGACCTCGAAGCGACCTGGGATCTCGCGCAGGATCGCACCTCTGGTCTTCACAGGAAACGACTCCTTCGTCGTGGGGGGGTGGGGTGGGGGGGGGCTCCGAAAGGGCCCCGCCCCGCGACCGTGACTCTCGGCGCTCGGTCAGCGGCTGCCGACCGAGGTGAACGGCAGCTGGATCTTCGGGGCGACCTCTTGGGCGATGAGCTGCAGGGACTGGAACCACGGAGACGGGTCGTCCATGTAGTCGTGGGTCTCGACCTGCAACACGCCCCAGCCACCGGTGAACTCGTAGAGCTTGTTGAGCTTGTCGATCACCGTCTCCGGGGAGCCGACGACCCAGACGTTGTCACAGATCCACTCGAGGTCGACGTCGGCCTTGGTGGCTCCGACGTCGTTCATGTAGCCCTCGAGCATCCCGAAGCGCTCCCAGATCGGCCACAGGTAGCGCTCGAAGGCGTAGCCGATGCCGCCCTCCATGGCGAGCTTCTTGGCCTCCTTGTCGGTGTCGGCGACGAACACCGTCTGCGAGACGTGATACTTCGAGCGGTCCGGAGTGTGCCCGTTCTCCAGGGCGGCCTTCTCGTAGGTCTCCCAGTGCGTCTTCAGGATCGACGACCCGGAGTAGATCGACACCGGCATGAAGCCGCGCTCACCGGCGAACCGGATCGACGGCGAGTTGACGGACAGGCCGGTGACGGCGATGTCGAGCTTGCCGCCCCAGGGGCTGAAGTCGGCGAGCTTGTGGTCGTCGTGGCCGAGGCCGTCGTCGACCTCCTCCGGGTAGCCCGCGTTCCAGTACTCGCCCTCGTGGAAGAACGGTTCGCGCTTCCAGATCTTCTCCATGATCTCGAGCGACTCACGCACGCGCTTCGGGTTGTTCTGCAGGTCGGTGATGCCGTGCAGGTACGACGCCTGGGGGTAGGCCCCCGCCCCGACGCCGAGGAAGTAGCGCCCCTCGAGGATCTGGGACAACCACCCGACCTGGATGGCGAGGTCCGCGGGATGATGGTGCGGGAGCAGGTGCGCCATCGGGGCGAACTTGATGCGCTCGGTCTGCGGCGCGGCCGCGGCGATGACCAGCTCGGGGGTGGGGATGCACTCCCACTTCTGGGTCGCGTGCTCGGCGACCATGAACTCGGTGAAGCCGGCCTTATCGGCCTCCCGGGCGTTGGCGAGGGCCCAGTCGAAGGTGTCGCGCGAGCTGCGCTCCGGGCGCATGTAGGGGATGTGGATGAGTCCGGATTCCATCGGTTCTCTGTTCTCCTCGTTGCTGGACTTCGTCGTTCAGGTGCGGGGGTCAGATACGTGGGACGGCGGTGCGATTCAGCCGCCGAAGAAGATGTCCTTGGCGTGTTGGGTGTCGAGGTACTCGTGCACCTCGGCGATTCGCCCGTCGGTCGCGACGCGGAACAGGAAGTGGCAGCGCGGGTCGTAGACCCGACCGTCCTTCAGCTCCGCGTACGAGTCGGCCTCGACGGCCACCTTGTCGCCCTCGGCGACAATCGAGCGCGGGGTGATGCGCAGCGGAGCCTTGTAGACGTCGGCGACGCCACCGATCAGCTGCCCGAACCCGGCCTTGTCGTAGGCGCCGGACATGCCCTCGAGCTTCCCCGAGACCCACCAGGTGACGTCGTCGGTGAGGGCGGCGAGGGTCTTCTCGGGGTTCCCTTCGGAGAAGATCTCGAGGAATCGGGTGACGGCGGCCTTGTTGTCCTCGGTGCTCGGCATCGTTGCCTCCTCGGATGAGCGGGACGGGTGTCAGACGAGGGTTCCGTCTGGGGCCTTGCTGGAGAAACGGGGAGCGACCTCCTCGGCGAACCGGATCAGCTCGGCGTTCTGCCGCTCCGGCTCGAGGTGGCCCTGCCCGAACATGAGGAAGCACTCGTCGAAGCCGAGCCGGTCGTGGGCCTGCTCGATCTGCCGGGAGATGTCGTCCGGGGTCCCGATCAGGACGTTGGGGAACTGCTGGCCGTGGGGGATGAACCACTTGTCCCAGAACCAGCGGTGCTCGGCCTCGAGCGCCTGCGCCTCCTCCTTCGAGTCGGTCAGGATCAGGAATCCGCCCCAGGCACCGACGTCCTCCCGCTTCACGTCACGCCCCGCCTTCTTGGCGGTCTCGGTGTAGCGGTTCCACAGCGCGTCGCAGAAGTCGAGGTCGTTGGCGAACACGATCTGCTTGCCGCCCTCGCGGGCCCACATGTCCACCGTGCGCATGGAGTAGGCGAACGCGCCGTAGAGCTTGGGGTGCGGGTTGGTGTACGGGCGCGGCGCGATGCCGATCTCCCGGACGACGCCGTTCTCGTCCTGCCCGGCGCCGAACTCCGCGTAGCCGGGGTGTCCGGCCGAGCCGCCCTCGGGCGGGTACTCCCAGTACTTGCCCTTGTGCGAGAACATCGAGTTCTCCCAGGCCTTCTTCACGATCTGGACGGACTCCTCGAAGATCTCGCGGTTGATCGCGTCCTGCTCGTTCTTGGCCTTGGCGTGGGTGACGTTGGTGGCCCCGATGCCGCGGACCGCGGCGTAGGCGTCGACCCAGCGGGCGTGGTAGCCGCGGGTGAACCCGACGATCAGCCTGCCCTGCAGCATGTGGTCCAGCGTCGCGATCTCCTCGGCGACCCGGACCGGGTTGTGTGTCGGGAGGACGTAGCCGAGGATTCCCGCCTTGAGCCGCTGGGCGTGCAGCCCGACGTATGCGGCCAGGATGCCCGGGTGGTTGGTGATCTCGAAGCCCTCGATCTGGAGGTGGTGTTCGGGCGAGCAGTAGGCGTCGTAGCCCAGTTCGTCGGCGAGCTTGATGTAGCCCACCATCTCCTCGAGGAACCGCTGGTAGAGGTCACCGCGCTGACCGGCCATGCCGGCCTCGAGCTCGTGCCGGCGTCCGATCACGCCGGTCTGCATCAGACTGAATCTCACAAGAGCCGTCTCCTTGGTGGTCTTCTCCGGTGCGGTGTCAGGCGACCTCGCCGGACGGCGAGCCCGGACGGGTGATCCGGACCGTCTCGTCGAGCAGGCCGAGGGCTGTCCGAACCGGGGCGGGGTTGTGCAGGTGCCGGATCGACCGGACACCCAGGTCGTCGAGGACCGCTGCCACGAGGGCGGGGTCCAGGGGGCCGCAGAGCGCCTCCAACCTGCCGATGCAGGCGCCCTGTTCACGCAGCGCGCGGTGCGGGTCCGCACCGGAGCGCAGGTAGACGATCACTCCGCAGCGGGTCACCGCCACCTCGCGCATCGCCGCGTCGAGCCTGCGGGCACAGCCGCAGCGCAGCGACCCGAACACGTCGCCCGGCAGGCATTCGACGTGGACGTGCACGGGGACGTCCGTCGCCGCGGCGACGTCCCCTGCGACGAGCGCGACATGCTCGCCACCGTCCGGGACGCCGCGGTACCCCACGGCGCGGACCATCCCGCTCATGGTCGGCAGGCGAGCCGCGGTGACCCGCTCGACCCGGGTTTCCCGGCGTCTGCGGTACGCCACGAGGTCCTCGATCGCGATCATGACGAGGCCGTGCTCGGCGGCGAAGTCCAGCAGCTCGGGACGGCGCGCCATTCGATCCGGTTCCCGGGTGCTGACGATCTCGCAGAGCACGCCCGCGGGTCGCAGCCCGGCGAGGCGGGCGAGGTCCACGGCGGCCTCGGTGTGCCCGCTCCGCTCGAGCACCCCGCCCGGCCGCGCTGCGAGGGGTACGACGTGCCCCGGCCGGACGAGGTCGCCGGGCGTCGCGCTCCGCGAGGCGAGCACCCGAGCGGTGCGGGCCCGGTCGCGCGCCGAGATCCCGGTCGAGACCCCGTCCGCCGCGTCGACCGTGACCCGGTACGCGGTGCCGAAACCGTCGGCGTTGGTGTGGTGCAGGGGTGGTAGGTCCAGCCGCTCGCAGTCCTGCTCGGGCAGGGCGACACACACGAACCCGGAGGTGTGGCGCACCACGAAGGCCATGGTCACGGTGTCGACGAGGTCCGCGGCGACGATCAGGTCGCCCTCGTTCTCCCGGTCCTCGCCGTCCACAACGACGACCGGGCGGCCAGCGGCGATCTCGGCCAGAGCCTGCTCGACGGTGTCCATCCGTCAGACCTCCACGAGCTGTCGGAACCGGCTGCCGTGGAACACCAGCGGAGCCGCACCCGGCTCGGCACGCATCCCGTGCACGGCCAGCAGCACCACGGCGTGGTCGCCCGCCGGAACCTCCGCGTGCACGGAACAGTCCAGCCAGGCGATCGCACCATGGATCAGCAGGCCCCCCTGCGGGGCCTCGGTCCACTCGAGGCCGGCGAAGCGGTCTCCGTCCTTGGCCGCGAGCTGCCCGGCGGCACCGTGCTGGTCCTGGCTCAGCACGCTGATCCCCATACGCGGGAGACCGCGCAGCCGCGGCCAGGTGGTCGAGGTGTTCTGGACGCAGACCGACACCAGGGCCGGCTCCAACGACACGCACGTGAAGCTGCTGGCGGCCATGCCCACGGGCACGCCGTCGTCCAACGCACAGACGGCGGTGACACCGCTGGGGAAGCACCCGTAGACCTGCCGGAGCCGACCGTGGTCCCCGGTCACCGTCTCGAGCTCGATCATGCGGCTCCTCCCCTTCGAGGTTCTGCCTCGTCGCTCGGCGACAGGACGGAAGGTATCTACACCGACGTAAACTGTCAACGCCTTCGTAACCGGTGATCACCCAGGCGGTCGAGGGCACGAGGTCCGGCGCCCGCCGACGATTGCGCGTTTACATTGCTGTAGATACGGTGGCTGCCGACCGCGCACAGGGAGGTGCGGCCACGCGGCGTCCCCCGGACGACCCGTCGCCCCTCCCGCACGAGATCCGGAGGGTCCCCTATGACGACCACGCAGAAGCCGACCGCCCAGAAGTCGGGCGACGCGCTCGTCGCCGAACTGGTCGAGACCGAGAAGGTCCACCGCCTGCTGTTCGACTACGCATTCCACCTCGACATGAACCACCCCGACGAGATCGCGGCGCTGTTCACCGAGGACTGCTACGTGGCGTACGGGCCGAACTTCGGCGCCGAAGGGCGAGCCGCCTATCGAGAGACGCTCTCGGGCATCGGCAGCTTCTTCGCCGCCACCAGCCACCACGTCTCGAACATCGTCGTGGACTTCGGCGCCGACTTGAGCACGGCCACTGTGCGTTCGGTGCTCTACGCCTGGCACAAGTACACGAAGGACCGCCCGGACGGACACTTCTTCGGCCAGTACCACGACGAGCTGGTCAAGGTCGACGGCGAGTGGCGGTTCGCCCGTCGCGAGCTGCGCGCCTCCGGAGTCGTGGACTTTCACGTCAAGCAGCAGATCCCGATCGGCCGCGCGTGAGCGAGCTCGCGAGCGAACCGTCGGCTCAGCGCGACCTGCCCACGTACCGCGACATCCGCGTCGAGCATGCGGGCCCGATCTCCTGGATCGTGCTCGCCCGGCCGGACAAGGCCAACGCCCTGTCCGACGCCATGCTCGACGAGTTCTCCGACGCACTGGCCCGGCTGGCCGACGCCGGCGGGCCCGTGGTCGGGATCCGCGGCGAGGGCAGGGGGTTCTGCGCCGGCTACGACGTCGACCAGGTCGGCAAGCCGAAGGCCGCCGACCCCGTCGCCGACCGGGAGCGCCTGGCGCGCAACGTGAACCGCTACCTGGCGATCTGGGACCACCCGAAGCCGGTGATCGCGGCCGTGCACGGGTACTGCATCGCCGGCGCGACGCAGCTGTGCGTGTTCTGCGACCTCACGATCGTCGCCGAGGACGCCCGCATCGGCGAACCCGCACTTCCCCTCGGCGGCGGCTACATCGCCCCGCTGTGGGCCCCGCTGGTCGGGCCGAAGCGCGCCAAGGAGCTCGCCTTCCTGCCGGGGAACGCGATCGACGGCCGCACCGCCGTCGAGTGGGGCTGGGCGAACCAGGCGGTACCCGCAGATCGGGTCCAGGCCACCGTCGAGGGACTGGCCGCGCGGATGGCGAAGATCCCGTCCGATGTCCTGCGCATCAAGAAGCTCTCGATCAACCGCACGATGGACGCCATGGGCGTGCGCACCGCCGCCGCCCAGGTGCCCGAGATGGACGCGCTGCTGCACTTGTCCCCGTCGGTGCTGCAGCTGCGCGAATGGATCGGCGAGGTCGGCTTCAAGACGGCCATCGCCGAGTTCCGCACAACACCGGAGGAACGCACATGAGCATCGGGTTCACCAAGGACGGCCACGTCGCCCGGGTCACGCTCGACAACCCCAAGGCGCTCAACGCCATCTCCCCCGCCATGGACGACGCGTTGCTCGCCGCCTGGACCGAGATCGACGCGGACCCCGACGTCTGGGTGGCCGTTCTCGACGCCACCCCCGGCAAGGCGTTCTGCGCGGGCGCGGACGTCTCCGGCGGCACCGACCGCGACGGGCGGATGGCCCTGGGCGGCGGCCTGACCGGTGTCGGCGGGCCCCGCTACGTCCTGCGCAAGCCCCTGATCGCCGCCGTGCACGGCTACGTCATCGGCGGCGGCTTCGAGCTGGCGATGTGCGCGGACGTGATCGTCGCGGCCGACGACGCCCAGTTCTTCATCCCGGAGGTCAAGGCCGGGATCATCGGCGAGTCCGGGATCCTGCACCGCGCCGTACGCAGGCTGCCCCACCACGTCGCGATGGGCATGATCCTCACCGGCGACCGGCTCCCCGCCCCCAAGGCCGAGCAGTACGGCCTGGTCAACGAGGTCGTCCCGGTCGACGAGCTCGCCGCCGCGGCGGACCGCTGGGCCGCGAAGATCATGGCCTGCGCGCCGCTGGCCGTTCAGGCCGCGAAGGACGCGGCGCTGCGGGGCCTCGACATGTCGTTGGAGCAGGCGCTCGGCACCCGCTACGAGCCCATCGAGGCCTACGCGGGCACGAAGGACCAGCTCGAAGGCCTCGCCGCGTTCGCCGAGAAGCGCAAGCCGATGTGGACCGGGCGGTGAGTCCGCGATGACCTCGGCCGGGCTGCGCCGCTCAGTCCTGGTGGCGCAGCCCGTCGAAGAAGATCGCCGAGAACGTGTCGACGGTCTGCTCGGCGGTGTACTTCCGGTCCCCCGGCTTGAACCAGCGGTGCGTCCAGTTCACCATTCCGAAAAGGGTGCGAGCCACCAGAGGAACGGACAGGTCCGACCGGAACTCGCCATTCTTGATGCCCTCCGCGATGATGTCCGTGACGATTCCCTCGAAACGTCGGGTCTTGCGGACCATCTCCTTCGCCCACGGCGTGGACTGATAGGCGACCTTGCCCATGTCCTCCTGGATGTAGACGTAGACGTACGGGTAGTTCGCCTCGTACGACGTGATCTGCAGCCTGATCAACATGCGGAGCTTGTCGTGCGCGCTGATGTCCAGCCCGGAGATCCGGACGGCCTCGGCGAGGTTCTCGTCGAGGACCTTCTTGGCCGTGGCCTGGAAGACCTCCTGGAAGATCTCGTCCTTGCCCGCGAAGTAGTAGTAGATCGCGGCGCGGTCGGTGCCGAAGCGGGCGGCGATGTCGTTGAGGGTGGCCGCCTCGAACCCCTTCTCCTTGAAGACGTCCCCGGCGATCTGCAACAGCTCGTTGCGCTTGGCCTGGTAGGTGGCGCTGCCCTCGATCTGCGCGCTGCGCCGGCGCTTCGACAACCCGCTGCCCGCCGCGGACTCCGGTGGACGCCGGGTGGGAGAAGCCATGTCGCGGACGATACCACCGCGTTTGCCGGAAATGTTCCCCGGCCGCCGCGCTAATGGAAGAATGACCACAATTCGTGCAGCCGTACGACGGCGTGTGACTGTTCAGGAGGACCCATGAGAGCGTCGGCCGACCGCACCGCGCGGTGGACGGAGGCTTCCCCCATCGCCGACCTGCTCGTCCGCGCCGCCACCGAACACCCCGACCGGGCCGCGCTCGTGTTCCCGACCGCGCGGGTCAGCTACGCCGACCTGCTGGCCGGGGCGCACCGCGTCGCCCGTGGTCTGCTCGGTCTCGGGGTCCGGCCTGGTGAGCACGTGGCGCTGCTGGCCCCCAACGGGGTCGAGTACGTCGAGGCGTTCTTCGGGGTGAGTCTGATCGGCGCGGTGGTCGTGCCGCTCAACGCCCGCCACCGGGCCGCGGAGCTCGGCCATGTGATCGACGACGGGGACGTCGTCGTGCTGCTGACCACGGCGGCCGAGGGCCAACACAGCGACCTTGCCGGGGCCCTGCGCGAGGGGTTGCCCTCGCTGGCCGACGCCGTCGATCCCACCGCCCTCGACCTGCCGGAGGCGCCACGGCTGCGCGCCGCCGCGCTGCTCGCCGGCGAGTCCAGCCCCGGCTTCCTCCCCCGCTCGCGGTTCGACGCCTTCGCCGAGGACGCGGATCCCGCGCAGGTGGACGTGCTGCGCGCCCGGGTCCGGCTCCGCGACGTCGGCGCGATCATGTACACCTCGGGCACCACCGCCAACCCCAAGGGCTGCGTGCTCACCCACGAGGCCATGACCCGCGGCCCCGTCGAACGGGCGCGCCACCGCTTCGGCATCGGCGACCACGACGTGACCTGGTCCCCCGGCCCGCTGTTCCACATCGGCACCCTCTCCCCGTTCCTCGGGGTCATCGGGTCCGCCGGCACCTTCGTGACCGACGTCCATTTCGACCCCCCCCGCGCGCTCGAGCTGCTCGTCCGCGAGCGGGTGACGGTCGCGTTCCCCTGGTTCCCGGCACTCGTCCAGCCGCTGCTCGACCACCCGGAGTTCGACCCGGCAGCACTGTCGGCACTGCGCTCACTGCTGCTGATCGGCCCCAGCGTGCTGCTCGAGCGCGTGCAGGCGCTGCTGCCCGGCTGCGAGCTCGTGGCCGCCTGCGGGATGACCGAGGCCGCCGGGATCTACGCGGTCAGCGACCGGGAGGACGACGTCGACCTGAGGTCCCGCGCGCAGGGCAAGGCCTGCCCCGGCATGGAGATCCGGATCATCGACGTGGAGTCCGGGGCCGACGTCGGACCCGGGGTGATCGGCGAGATCCTGCTGCGCGGCTACTCCGTGATGGAGGGGTACTACCGCGCCCCGGAGAAGACCGTCGAGGCGCTCGACGCGGACGGCTGGCTGCACACCGGCGACCTCTACAGCTTCACCCCCGAGGGCCAGGTCGCCTTCCACGGCAGGCTCAAGGACATGCTCAAGGTCGGCGGGGAGAACGTCGCCGCCGTCGAGATCGAGTCCTTCGTCGCGCGGCACCCCGCCGTGGAGTGGGTGGAGGTGGTGGGCCGCCCGGACCCCCGGCTCGACGAGGTACCGGTGGCGTTCATCGAGGTGAAGGCCGGGCACACGGTCACCGAGGCCGAGCTCCTGGACTTCTGCACGGGCCGCATCGCCCGCTACAAGGTGCCCCGGGCCTTCCACTTCCTGACCACGGACGAGTGGCCCCGATCCGCCACCAAGATCAACAAGAACGAGCTCCGGGCCCGCGTCGCGGCGCCGGCGGCACCGCCGGCCAAAGTGGGGAGCACCTCGTGACGACTCGACTGCCGCGGCCCACGCTCGTCACCGTCGCCGAGGTGCGCGAGGCCGCGGAGACGCTCCTGGAACCGGCTCCCGACGGACCCGACCTCGACGGCCTCTCGGCTGCACTGATCCGACTGGCCGTGCACGCCTCGGTCTGCACTCTCGACCCCGCCGGCATCGAGGACGCCACCCGCCGAGCGCTCGACGAGGGCGCGGCACCCGAGCAGGTCCAGGAGACCCTCGTCCTGGTGTCAGCCCTCGGAGTCCACACCCTGATGGAAGGAACCCGGCGCCTCTCGGCGATCCTGCGCGAGCGCGGGACGCCGGCTGCTCCTGTCGACGAGGATCGGGCCGGGCTGCGATCCCGCCTGCAGGGCGAGGACCCCTACTGGGCGGACTTCGACCGCGAGGTCCCGGGCTTCCTGGACGCCCTGCTCGAGCATTCTCCCGACGCCTACCAGGCGTTCTTCGCCTACTGCGCCCTACCCTGGCGCAGCGGGACCGTTCGCAGCCGGCTCAAGGAGCTGATCGCGATGGCCTGCGACGCCACGCCGACCCACCGGTACCTGCCCGGCGTCCGACTGCACCTCGCCAACGCCGTCCGCCTCGGCGCGGGACGCGTCGCCGTCCTCCGCGCACTCGACATCGCCGCCGCCGCCCCCTCCCATCCGGGAGTGCCCGCAGCGGAGTGAGACGACCGGGTGCGGGCGATCCGCCCGCACCCGGTCCTCCTCACTTGACCAGGAAGCCCGCGTCGACCGGCAGCTGGACACCGGTCACGTAGCGCCCGGCGTCCGAGGCCAGGTAGACGATGGCGTTGCTGATGTCGACCGGGTCGACGGCGTCGACCGGCAGCGAGTTCAGCACCAGCTTCGCAAATCCCGAGTTCTCCGCCATGTACCGCTCGACCACCGCGTTCTCCACCATCGGGGTGTGCACGCCGGTCGGGTGCACCGTGTTCACCCGGATGCTGTGCGGCGCGAGGTCGACCGCGAAGTTGCGCATCAGGCCGACCACCCCGTGCTTGGCCGCGGTGTAGGCGTCCATCGCCAGGCTGCGGTTCGCCGCCGACTTCGACGCCGCCGTGGAGGCGGTCACTACGATCGCCCCGCCGTTGCCCGCCTCGATCATGACCGGCGCCGCGGCGTCGACGGTGTTCCACACCCCGGTCAGGTTGACGTCGATGGTGTCCTGCCAGAACTGCCGCCGCTCGATCGGATCGGTCGGCTCGTCGAGCGTCAACGCGTACACGCCGGCGTTGGCACACACGATGTCCAGCCGCCCCAGCTCGGCGACCCCGGCCTGAACGACCTCCCGCACCGCGACGCCGTCCCGGACGTCCGCCACACGGGCCACGATCCGCCGGTCCAGCGCCTCGACCAACCGGACCGTTTCGTCGAGGTCCTCCTCGGTCGCCATCGGGATCTCCACCGACGGGATCTGCGCGCAGATGTCGAGGGCGATGATGTCCGCGCCCTCCTCGGCCAGCCGTATCGCATGACTGCGTCCTTGGCCCCGCGCAGCCCCGGTGACCAGCGCGACCTTGCCTTCGAGCACTCCCACGGTTCCTCCTCATCGACGAGGTGATGCCGTCCGAAGCTATCAACGCAAGCGTCAATCATCAACGCTGACGTAAACGGCGGTCAGGACTTCCCGGCCCGCAGCTCCCGTGCGTAGATCGCCAGCTCGTCGACCATCCCGACGGGTTCGTGGAATCCCTCCGTGGCGCAGACGGCGGCCCAGTTGTGGCGGATCCGCTCGACGTCCGGGGCCCGGCCGCCGACCCAGCCGCGCGACTCGCCGACGAAGATCCGCGCGATCCGGCCGCCGCCCGCGGAGAACGCCTGCCCGGTCGTCTCGCACTCCGGGCTGCACAGCCAGACGACCAGCGGCGACACGTCCCCGGGTGCCATCTGCGCGAACAGGTCGCCGAGCTGGCTCGCCGCACTGGTGCGGCTCCCCGACGTGTCCCCGCTCATGGGGGTCAGAGCCAGGGGCGCCACCGCGTTGGCCGCGATCCCGTGCTCGGCGCCCTCGACCGCGAGCATCCGGGCCAGCCCGAACACCCCGGCCTTCGAGGCGCCGTAGTTGGCGTGGCCCCGGTTCCCGAACATCCCCGACGCCGACGTCGTGAGGACCAGCCTGCCGAAGCCCTGACGCACCATGTGCGGCCAGGCCGCCCGGGCGACGGTGAAGGTGCCGGTGAGGTTGACGTCCACGACCTCCCGCCAGATCTCCTCGGACATGTTGCCGACCATGGCGTCGAGCAGGACGCCCGCGTTGGCCACCACCGCGTCGACCCGGCCGTGCTCGGTGACCGCGTGCTCGACCAGGTCCTCGGCTCCCGCCCACGAGTTCACCGACGTGGTGAACGCCGTGGCCGCTCCCCCGCGGTCACGGATCTCGGCGGCCACCACCTCGGCCCGGGAGGTCCCGTCAGGGGCGGGGACCACGTCGTTGACCACGACCGTCGCTCCCGCCTCCGCCAGGGCGAGGGCGTGGCTGCGCCCGAGCCCGCTCCCGGCGCCCGTCACGACGACGACGCGACCCTCGACCCATCCCGACACGATGCCTCCCTTCGGTTCCCGGACCCGATCAGGCGACGACCGGACCGGCGTCGGCCTCGGGGGCCAGGGACGGCGCCGGGCCGTCCGATCCGGCCCGGTTCTCGGTCAGCACCAGGATGCTGGCGCCCGTCAGCACCGCCGCGACCACCACCAGCACCGCGACCGGCACGAAGGAGCCGAACTCTGCGTACAGCGCGGTGGCGACGATGGGGGTGAAGCCTCCGCCGATCAGGGATCCCAGCTGGTAGCCCAGCGAGACGCCCGAGTAGCGGACCTGCAGCGGGAAGAGCTCGTGCATGAAGGCCGGCAGCGGCCCTTGCAGCGCGGCGACCAGGACCTGGGCGACCACGACCGCCAGCCCCACGAGAAGGACGTCGGTCGTGTTGATCAGCAGGAAGGCCGGGAACACCCATACCGCGAGGCCCGCGACGCCGCCGAGGTAGACCTTCTTGCGTCCGATCCGGTCGGACAGGATCGCGAAGAGCGGGATGGCGATCGCCTGCAGGACGGCACCGGCGATCACGGCGGCCAGGACCGAGTTGCGGCTCATTCCCAGGACGGTGGTGCCGTAGGACAGGACGTAGGTGCCGAAGATGTAGAAGCCGACGGCCAGCAGGATGAGCGTGCCGGCCCCGAGCAGTACGTTCTTCGGGTGTCTGCGGAGCACCTCGAGGACCGGGGAGCGGGTCGGCACCGGCGCGGTGGTGCGCTCTGCCTGCTGCATCGCCGCGGTCTCCTCCAGCCGCAGTTGCGCGAACATCGCGACGCCGATGAGGGTGAAGCTCAGCAGGAACGGGATTCGCCAGCCCCACGCGGCGAACTGCTCGGGCGTGGTGGCCGAGGTGGCGACCAGGAAGACCGCGCTGGAGAGGATCAGCCCCAGCGGGACGCCGAGCTGCGCGAAGCTGCCGTAGAGCCCCCGGCGTCCGTGCGCCGCGTTCTCGGTGCCGACCAGGACCGCTCCCCCGAACTGTCCGCCCACCGCGATGCCCTGGAGCAGCCGCAGCAGGACGAGCAGCACCGGCGCTGCGGCGCCGATGGCGCCGTAGGTCGGCAGCAGGCCGATGAGCGTCGTGGCGGTCCCCATCAGGAACAGGCCGACGACCAGCGCCTTCTTCCGCCCGACCCGGTCCCCGAAGTGCCCGAAGATCATCCCGCCGACCGGGCGCGCCACGAACCCGACGCCGAAGGTGGCGAAGGCGAGCAGCGTGCCCGTCAGCGGATCGGCCGACGGGAAGAACAGGGTGTTGAAGACCAGTGCTGCCGCGGTCCCGTAGATGAAGAAGTCGTACCACTCGATCGCCGAGCCCGCGGTGCTCGCGATCACGATCCTCGACAGTGAGTTCCGGGTGTGTGGTGTGCCGTTCGACGTCATCGTCCCTTGCACCTCTCCGTGCATTCGGCCTGCCTGATGGGGCCGCGGCCGCTGCGGAGCGCAGGGGCCGCGGGTCGTTCACGTGCGGTGGGTCAGCGGTTGGTGCACCCGGCATCGACGGTCATCTCCAGCCCGGTCACGTACTGCGCCTCGTCCGAGGCGAGGAACAGGACCGCGTTGCTGATGTCGCGCGGCTCGACGAACTCGATCGGCAGCGAGTTGACGAAGATGCCACCGGTCGACGGGTCGAGCCCGATGAGCTCGTCCATCCCGCCGAGTCCTTCCAGCAACGGGGTGTTGACGCCGGTGGGGTGCACCGTGTTGACGCGGATACTCTTCTGTGCCAGCTCGTTGGCGAGCGACTTCATGATGCCGACGACACCGTGCTTGGCGGCGACGTAGGGCGTGAGGAACGGCTGCCCCTTGATCCCGGCCGTGGAGCTCGTGAGGACGATCGAGCCGGAGCCCCGGGCGATCAGGTGCGGGAGTGCGGCGACGACGGTGTTCCAGGCACCGGTGAGACAGACGTCGATGGTGTCCTGCCAGATGGCGGGCGTGACGTTGTCCCAGGACTGCACGGTGCAGATGCCCGCGTTGACACTCACGACGTCGAGTCCGCCGAGCTCGTCGACGCCTGCGCTCACCGCCGCGGCCAACGCCTCGCGGTCACGGACGTCGGCAACGCGCGAGACGATCCGGCGGTCGAGCGCCTCGACGTCCTTCACGGTCTGGGCGAGGTCGGCCTCTGTCGCCATGGCATAGCCGACGCTGTCGTAGTCGACGAGCGCGTCGATCGCGATGATGTCCGCGCCCTCCTCGGCGAGCCGGACCGCATGGCTGCGGCCCTGCCCGCGGGCCGCGCCGGTGATCAGCGCGATCTTGCCCTCAACCCGTCCTGGCATGGTGGTCTCCTTCGTTCTCGTGGGTCAGGACCGGCCGGCGCCGATGGGCGGCATGATGCACTTGAGCTCGGTGTAGTCCGAGATGCCCTCGGGACCGCACTCACGCCCCAGGCCGGACTGCCGGAAGCCGCCGAAGGGCCCGGCCATGTCCATGTTGTGGGAGTTCACGCCGACGGTGCCGGACAGCATCCGGCGCGCGACCTCGACGCCCCGGTCCGGGTCGGCGGTCCAGACGCTGCCCTCGAGCCCGTACGGCGAGTCGTTCGCGATGCGGATCGCGTCGTCGACGTCGGTGTAGGGGATGACGCAGTAGACCGGGCCGAAGATCTCTTCCTGCGCGATCCGCATCGAGTTGTCGACGTTGGTGAAGATGGTCGGCTCGATGTACCAGCCCGTGGGCCGGTCGGCGGGGCGTCCGCCGCCGATCGCGGCCTTCGCCCCCTCCGACTTGCCGAGCTCCAAGTAGGACGCGACCCGGTCGCGCTGGCGGCGTGAAGCGAGCGGCCCGATGAAGGTGTTCGGGTCGTTGGGGTCGCCGAAGGGCAACGACCGCAGCGTCTCGACGATCGCCTCCGTGGCCTCGTCGTAGCGGGAGGCGGGGACGAGCAGCCGGGACGGGGCGTTGCAGGCCTGCCCGTTGATGAAGGCCATGGGCGGGGTCAGGGCGGGCATCGCGTCCGCGAGCACGACGTCCTCCAGGAGGATCGCAGCGCCCTTGCCGCCGAGCTCAAGGGTGCAGCGCTTGACGGCCTCGGCGCAGATCGCGCCGACGCGCTTGCCCGCTGCGGTGCTTCCGGTCAGCGACACCTTGTCCACGCCGGGGTGGGAGACGAGGTACTCGCTGACCTCGCGGTCCGCCGGGACGATGTTGAGCACACCCTCCGGCAGGCCGGCCTTCCGGAAGGCCTCTGCCAGGTACTCGAAGCTCAGGCAGGCCTCTTCGGAAGGCTTGAGCACCGCGGTGCATCCGGCGATCAGGGCGGGCGCGAGCTTCATCGCGGCCACGATCTGCGGACCGTTCCAGGGCACGATCGCCGCGACGACACCGACCGGCTCGCGCTCGATGAGCAGCTCGAGGGAGGCGTTGACGGCGTCGTAGGAGGGGCGCCGCAGCCGCCAGGGGTAGTCCTCGGCAAGGGCTGCGAAGTACTCCCAGATCTGGTACGCCCGGGGCACCTGGACACCGATCGACTGGGCGATCGGCGACCCCATCTCCGACGTGATGATCCCGGCGATCTCGTCGGTCCCGGCACGCAGGTACTCGGCAGCCCCATGCAGCACCGCCGCGCGCTCTCCGACGCTCATCCGCGGCCAGGGACCGGAGTCGAATGCGGTGCGCGCGGCAGCCACGGCCGCGTCGATGTCCGACCGCACCGCGGCCGTGACCCTGCCCGACTCCTCCTCCGTGTGCGGGTTGAAGGCGGTGATCCACTGGTCCCCGCCGGAGGGGACCCAGTCCCCGCCGATGAACAGGCGGCCTTCGGAGCTCGACATCGTTGTTTCCTCCAGTGTGGGTTCGGGGTGGCGGGGGTGTCGGCTTGTCAGTACGACTTGGGCAGCTTCAGCGCACGCTCGGCTACGTAGTTGAAGATCTGTTCCTCCGTGACCGGGGTGATCCGGAGCATCCGGGCCTCCCGGAAGTAGCGCTCGACGTGGTACTCGGTCGCGTAACCCATCCCACCGTGGTTCTGCAGCGCCCGATCCGCGGCGAAGAAGGCGGCGCGGGCGGCGAGGAACTTCGCGGTGTTGGCCTCCGTCCCGCAGGGCTTTCCACTGTCGTAGAGCCGGGCGGCGACCCGCACCATGTTCGCCGCGGCCTGCAGCTGCATGTAGGCGTCGGCGAGGGGGTGGGCGATTCCCTGGTTCTGACCGATCGGCCTGCCGAACACCACCCGCTCCCGCGCGTAGTCGGTCCCCCGGCGCAGCGCCGCGATGCCCAACCCGACCGCCTCGGCGGCGACCAGGATGCGCTCGGGGTTGAGCCCGTCGAGCAGGTTGTAGAACCCGCGCCCCTCCTCCCCGACCAGGTTCTCGCGAGGGATCGGCAGATCGTCGAAGACGACCTCACAGCTGGCGACGGCGTTGCGACCCATCTTGGAGATCGCCTTGATGTCGACGTAGGACGGATCGAGGTCGGCCACGAACAGCGACAGCCCGTCGACCGGTCGCGCGGTTTCCCCGATCGCCTTCGTGCGGGCGAGCACGAGCGCGGCGGAGGACTGGAGGCCCTTCGTCATCCACACCTTGCGCCCGCGCAGCAGCCAGCCGTCGTCCGTCGGCACGGCCTTGGTGGTGATGCGCGTGGTGTCCGAGCCCGCGTCGGGCTCGGTGACGCTGAACGACACGTGGATCTCGCCGGAGGAGATGCGCGGCAGGTACTTCTCGCGCAGCTCCGGGCTGCCCCACTTGGTGACGGGGTGGAAGCCGAACATCGACAGGTGCACAGTGGAGCAACCGTTGATGCCCGCGCCGCTCGCGGCGATCTCCTGGAGTGCGAGCGCGGCGTCCTCGACCGTCGACCCCCCGCCGCCGTATTCGGGTTCGGCCATCATCCCGACCACACCGACCTTGACCATCGCGTCGAAGAAGTCGTCCGGGAAGAGGTGCTCCTGGTCGTGGCGCGACCAGTAGTCGTCGTCGTAGCCGGCGCAGACGGAGCGGATCGCGCCGACAAGGTCGCGTTGGGTGTCGGACAGGTCGAGCTCGAACACGGTGGTCCCTCGAAGATCGGGCCGCGGACGCGGCCGGGTGCGATGGAGAGGGACGCGCTGCGCTCAGTCGCCGGTCGCGGGCTCGAGCCCGGCCAGCAGCATCCGGGCCATGCCCTCGCCGAGCTCGGTGGCGTCCATCAGGCCGTTGGGCCGGAACCACACGTGCGACGAGTTCATCATCCCGATCACGCAGTTGGCGACGACGCCGGCGGGCAGTGACGTGCGCAGGTCACCGGCGGCGATTCCCTCGGAGACGACCTGTTTGACCAGGTCGAAGTAGCGTTGGTTCCACTCGCGGATCGTGGCGTCCCACGGTTCGCTCGCGGTCTCGGCGTCCCCGCCGAGCTTGCTGAAGTCCTCCTGCACGAAGACGTAGAGATAGGGGTAGTGGCGCTCGAACGAGGCCATGAGCAGCTCGATCAGGCGGGCCAGCTTGCGACTGGCGGGCAGGGGCTGAGCGAGGACCTTCTCGGCGGCCTCGATGTTGGCCGTGACCGCCTCCGAGACGACGTCTCGGAAGAGTTCCTCCTTGCTGCCCACGTAGTAGTACAAGGACGCGCGAGACGTGCCCAGCTCCTCGGCGACGTCGTTCAGCGATGCGACCCGCAGGCCCTTCGCCCGGAAGACCCGGACCGCCGCCTCACGGATGTCCGCGAGGCGCCGGGTGTAGGCGGGATCGTCCGCCGCAGCCCTGGCGGCCCGTCGTCGGCCTATGTCGCTCATCACGGTCCCTTCGTCGCCGGCCGACGCTAGCAGGCGGGAGCGAGCGTAAACGGGTTCGTTAATCTCGTCCACCCCGAACTTCTTCGAGCGAGCGGCGAGACACCTCACACGGTAGTCGATCAGCGATTTCGCGCCGAAGGGTTGTGCGTAAACAGGGTCGTTAATACTGTGCGGGGACGCGGTCGGACCCACGGCGGCCACCGACCCGGGAAGGACGAGATGAGCGAGAGCGTCGTCACACGGGAGCGCGAGGGCAGGGCCCTCCGCTTGACGATCAACCGGCCCGAGCAGCGCAACGCCCTGTCGAACGAGGTGTTCGTCCAGCTGCGCGCCGGCCTGTCCGAGGCGAGGACTGATCCGGCCGTGCGCGCCGTCGTCCTGGCGGGCGCAGGCGACAAGGCCTTCTGCGCCGGCGGCGACCTGCGGCAGATGGGCGAGGACGGCGACGAGCTCGCCGCCCACCGCGGCCGCGCAGGCCTGGCCGGCGTCCTCCGGGACCTGTGGGAGTTGGGCAAGCCGACCATCGCGCGGGTGCAGGGCTACGCGCTCGCGGGCGGCTTCGGCCTGGCCGCGGCCTGTGATTTCCTCGTGGCGAGTGAGAACGCGGTCTTCGGTGTTCCCGAAGCCGGGGTCGGCCTGTGGCCCTACATGATCACCGTCCCGCTGCTGCAGTCGATGCCGCCCAAGGATGCGCTGCGGCTCATGCTGACCGGCAGGCGGATCGACGCCGCCGAGGGTCGGCGGCTCGGCGTGGTGAGCGACGTCGTCCCGCACGACACCCTGGACAAGGCCGTCGCCGAGCTGGTGGACGAGCTCGCGCTCGCCGCCCCGCAGGCCGTGTCGCTGGGCCGGACCACGTTCTACTCCGTGCTGAACAACGACGTCGACGCCCGGCTGCGCATGCTGGAGGCGTCGCTGACCGTCAACCTCGGCCTCGGCGACGCCCGCGAGGGCATGGCCGCCTTCGTCGAGAAGCGACGCCCGGCCTGGCAGGTGGAGTCGTGACCCTCGCCGAACACCGACCTGCGGCCTGGGGCCGCTGGGGCGCCGAGGACGAGCGCGGCGCGCTCAACCGGCTCAGTCCGGCCGCGGCCATGCGCGGGATCGCGACGGTCCGCGAGGGCCGGTCCATCCCGCTGGCGGTCCCGCTGCAGGCGGGGAAGGGACCGATCGCCGGGCGGCGGCAGCCGTTGCAGCACTTCATGGTCCGGGACGGCGGCGACTACGCCGCCGGGCTCACCGAGAAGGGCTTCGGCTTCGCCGACGACTGCGTCGTGCTCTCCACCCACGGCAACACCCACCTCGACGCGCTCGCCCACGTCTGGCAGGACCACCGCATGTGGAACGGCCACTCGGCGGACCACGTCACCAGCCATGGTGCGCGACGCTGCGCCATCGACCGAGTGGGCCCGATCGTCACCCGAGGGATCCTCGTCGACCTCGCCGGGCCCGGAGGGCCGTCGGACCACGACGGGCACGCCATCAGCCTGGCCGAGCTCACCTCCGCAGTCGCCGCCACCGGCTGCCGCCCGGAGGAGGGCGACGCACTGCTCGTCCGCAGCGGCTGGCTCGCCCGGTGGCGCAGCGGGGAGGCCACCGAGGCCCGCTGGGCCGGGCTGGATCCCGAGTGCGCGGAGTGGATCGACGAGCAGGGGTTCGTGCTGGTCGGGGCGGACAACATCGCCGTCGAGGCGGGACCCTCCGCCGATCCCGCCGACGCCGCCCCGCTGCACGTCGAGCTGATCCGCAACCGTGGCATCCACCTGATGGAGCTCGTGGACCTCGAGGCCCTCGCAGCGACCGGGCGGTCCGAGTTCCTGCTGGTGATCGCGCCGCTGCCGCTGGTCGGCGGGGTCGGCAGCCCGGTCAACCCGGTGGCCGTCCTGTGACCGCGCGCGACGTCGCGGTGTGCGAGGCCTGGCTGCGCGACGGGATCCAGGGCTGGCCGACCGTGCTCGAGACGGCCGACAAGATCCGCATGCTGCAGGCGGTCGCCGCCGCCGGGATCCCCGAGATCGACGTGACCTCGTTCGTCCCCGCGCACGTGGTCCCGCAGTTCGCGGACGCCGAGCAGGTGCTCGGGGCCGTCCCGGCGGACGTCACCGTCCGGGTGCTCACGGTCAACGTCAAGGGCGCCCACCGGGTCGTCGAGGCCCACCGGCTCGGGCGGCCGATCGACCGCTGCGGGTTCCCGATCTCCGCGAGCGAACCGCACAACCTCGCCAACCTGCGCCGCGACCACCCCACCCACAAGCGGGCCGTCGCCGAGATGGTCGACGTTCTGGGCGACGCCGGGATCGCGCCGCTGCTCGGGGTGGCCACGGCCTACGGCTGCCCGATCCAGGGCCGCGTCGAGCGCGAGGACGTCCTGGCCCTGGTCGAGTGGGGCCACTCGCTGGGCATCCGGTCGATCATGTTCGGCGACACCACCGGGATGGCCGACCCGCGCACAGTCCACGAGCTGTTCACCGAGGCCGTCCGGGCCTTCCCCGACGTCGAGTTCGTGGCGCACTTCCACGACAACCGCGGCTGCGGGATCGCCAACACCCTCGCCGCGATCGACGCCGGCGCCGCGACCGTCGACGCCAGCCTCGGCGGGATCGGGGGCGAGCCCGCCGCCGTCGAGCAGGGGTTCGTGGGCGAGAGCGGCAACGTGACCACCGAGGACCTGGCCGCCGTGCTGGAACGGATGGGGGTGCGGACCGGCATCGACCTGTCCGGGTTGCTCGCGGCGGGTGCCCTCGCCGAAGAGCTGCTCGGCCGGCCCCTGCTCAGCCGCGTCCAGCGCGCCGGCCCCGTGCCGGTCTGACCCGTGCCCGGTTGACCACAGATACAAGGAGACCACCGTGGGTCGCATCGATCTGCAGGTCGCGGACCACATCGCGACGATCACCCTGGACAACCCCGCCAAGCGCAACGCCGTCGACGCCCCCATGCGCGACGGGCTCCGGGCGGCGTACGAGCGCGTGGAGCAGGACGACGACATCCGCGTCGCCGTGATCCGCGGCGCCGGGGACAAGGCCTTCTCCTCGGGCGGCGACATCGACGGTTACCACAAGGTGGACGCCTTCGGCCCGGAGGGCGGCGGCGTACCCCCCATCCCGAGGCCCTGGCCGATCTGGAAGCCGTTCATCGCCGCGATCACCGGCTACGCGGTGGGCGGCGGTTTCGCCCTCGCCCTGGCCTGCGACCTGCGCGTGGTCGGACGCGGCGCCGTGATCGGCCCGTCCGGCCTGCGCCGCGGCGCGGTCCAGGGTGCCCAGCAGAGCCAGCGGCTCAGCCGGCTGATCGGCACGAGCAAGGCCCTCGAGCTGCTGCTGCTGTCCAAGTACGTCAGCGGCGAGGAGGCCGCGAGCTTCGGCCTCGCGCAGGCCGTCGTCGACGATGCCGCCGTGCTGGACACCGCCCTGGACTGGGCGCGGACGATCGCCGGGTACAGCCCGTGGGCGGTCCAGCGCACCAAGCAGCTCGTCTACGAGGGCCAGCACCTCCCCCTCGCCGAGGCCTTCGCGTGGGAGGACGAGGTCGCTGCGGAGGGTTACCGGTCGGCCGACGCGCTGGCGGGCTTTCGAGCGTTCACCGAAGGTCGGGCGACCTCGTGAGCGGCCCGTTGGCGGGCGTCCGGGTGGTGCACCTCGCTTCGCTCGGCCCCGGCCCCTACGCGGCGATGCTGCTCGCCGACCTCGGCGCGGACGTGGTGGTGGTCGACCGCACCGCGGACATGACGACCTCCGTCCCTGCCGACCGCGACCCGCGGCGCCGCGGCCAGCGCAGCATCCGACTCGACCTCAAGCGCCCCGACTCCCGCGCCGTGCTCGACGAGCTGCTGACCGCCGCCGACGTCCTCATCGAGGGCATGCGGCCGGGCGCCGCCGAGCGGCTGGGCCTCGGGCCCGAGCGGCTCCTGGAGCTCAACCCCCGCCTCGTCTACGCGCGCATGACCGGCTGGGGCCAGAGCGGCCCGCTCGCCCGCAGGGCCGGTCACGACATCAACTACATCGGGCTCACCGGGGCACTGCACGCGATGGGCGACCCGGACCGGCCGCCGCCCGTCCCGCTGAACCTGCTCGGCGACTACGCGGGCGGCGGGACCTTCCTGGTCATGGGCGTGCTGGCCGCGCTGTTCGAGCGGGTGACGTCCGGGAAGGGCCAGGTCGTCGACGGCGCGATCGTCGACGGCGCCGGCTCGCTGACCGCCGCGACCCTGGGCATGCTCGCCACCGACCGCTGGCACGACCGCGGGACCAACGTCCTCGACGGCGGCACACCCTGGTACCGCACCTACCGGTGTGCCGACGGCGGGTACGTCGCCGTGGGCGCGATCGAGCCGCAGTTCTATGTCGAACTGCTGACGCGCCTGGCCCTCGAGCCCGCCGAGTACTCGCGCGACGACCCTGCCACCCGGGAGCGCCTCGCGCACACCCTGACCGAACGCTTCGCCTCCGCCGCGCGGTCGCACTGGGAGCAGGTCTTCGCCGGAAGCGACGCCTGCGTGACCCCCGTACTGACCTTCGCCGAGGCGACCGAGCACCCGCACCAGTGCGAACGCGCGGGCTACCTCGACCTCGCGGGTGTGCGTCAGCCAGCGCCTGCCCCGCGCCTCTCGCGCACCCCGGCGCCGACCCCGGCGGCCCCGCCGGACCTCGGCGCCCACACCGACGAGATCTTGCGCGAGCTCGGCCGCACCGACGCCGAGATCACCACCATGCACCGGGACGGAGCCGTCGCATGACCGCCACGATGCCCCGCCGGGAGGTCCTCCGCCCGGTCCCGGCCGACGGGGCCGAGGCCTCACGGATGGGCACGTTCCTGCGCACCGTCGGCAAGGGCACCTACGACGAACTGTGGCGCTGGTCGGTCGACTCCCCCGACGCCTTCTGGCGCGCAGTGATCGACTTCTTCGACCTCGGCGTCGACGTGCCCGGCGAGATTCTCGCCGACCCGACCATGCCGGGTACGCGCTGGCTCCCCGAGGCCGCGCTCTCCTACCCCCAGCACGCCCTGCGGGAGCGCTGGACCGGTACCGCGCTCATCGGGATCTCTCAGACCCGGGACCGGGTGGAGCTGTCCTTCGACGAGCTGCGTGACCAGGTCGCCCGGTGCCGAGCCGGCCTGGTCCGGCTCGGCGTCGGCCCTGGTGACCGCGTCGCCGGGTACCTGCCGCACATCCCCGAGGCGATCGTCGCGTTCCTCGCCACGGCCTCCCTCGGCGCCATCTGGGTCAGCTGCCCACCCGAGTTCGGCACCCGCGCCGTGGTCGACCGCCTCGGCCAGGTGGAACCCGTCGTGCTGATCGCCGTCGACGGGTACCGCTACGGCGCCAAGGAGATCGACCGCCGGGCCGAGGTGGCGGCCGTCCGCCAGGCGCTGCCCTCGCTGGCGACCACGGTCACGGTCCCCTACCTCGTCGACGCCGTCCCCGCGGGCACGACCGGCTGGACCGAGCTACTCGCCGCCACCGCCCCGCTCGAGTTCGCCCAGCTCCCCTTCGAGCACCCGCTCTACGTCCTCTTCAGCTCCGGGACCACCGGGCTGCCGAAAGCGATCGTGCACGGGCACGGCGGCATCCTGCTCGAACACCACAAGGCACTCGGTCTGCACAACGACGTCGGCCCTGGAGACCGGTTCTTCTGGTACTCCACCACCGGCTGGATGATGTGGAACTACGCGGTCTCCGCGCTGCTGCACGGCGCCGCGGTGGTCTGCTTCGACGGCAATCCCGCCTGGCCCGGCCCCGACGCGCTCTGGGCGATGGCGGCACGGGAGCGGGTGACGTACTTCGGCGCGTCGGCGTCGTTCCTCATGAGCTGCCGGGCGGCCGGGCAGGACCCGACGGCCGCGCACGACCTGAGCACGCTGCGCGGCATCGGATCCACCGGATCCCCGTTGCCCGCCGAGGGATACCGCTGGGTGCACGACCGGTTCGGCCCGGACGTTCTGCTGAACTCCGCGTCCGGAGGGACCGACGTGTGCTCCGCCTTCGTCGGGGCCTCCCCGCTGCTCCCGGTCAGGGCGGGCGAGATCCCCGGGCCCATGCTGGGCTGCCGCGTCGAAGCGTTCGACGACGCCGGGCGCCCCGTCGTCGACGCGCCCGGTGAGCTCGTCCTGACCGTCCCGATGCCCTCGATGCCGGTCGGCCTCTGGGGGGACGTAGACGGGTCGCGGCTGCGCGCCGCCTACTTCGAACGGTTCCCCGGCGTCTGGGCACACGGCGACTGGATCACCATCCACCCCGACGGAGGATGCGTGATCAGCGGCCGGTCGGACTCGACACTCAACCGCGGCGGTGTCCGGCTCGGGACCTCGGACTTCTACACCGTCGTCGAGGACGTCCCGGGCATCGCGGACAGCCTGGTCGTCCACCTCGAGGACACCGAGGGCGGTGCAGGAACCCTCGTCCTGTTCGTGGTGGCGCAGCCCGGCACCACGGTCGACGACCAGCTGCGGTCCGAGATCGCCGGTCGACTCCACTCCCAGATGTCGCCCCGGCATGTCCCGGACGAGATCGTCGCGCTCGACGCGTTGCCCCGGACCCTCTCGGGCAAGAAACTCGAGACACCGGTGAAGCGCCTGCTCGGCGGCGCCCACCCGGACGAGGTCGCCGCCCGCGAGAGCCTCGTCCACCCCGAAGCCCTGATCGCGATCCGTGACTGGCGCGACGGTCATCCCACGCTCGGCCCCCGAGCGCTTCAGAACTCCAGGAGTAGCGGCCATGCCTGACGGCTACCTCGACACGATCCCGCCCCGTGACCTCACCGTGGTCCGGCTGCTCGAACGGCGGGCGGCCGACAGCCCCGACGGAACGTTCTTCTCGTGGGCCGACGACACCACGACCTTCGGCGAGTTCAACGCCGCGGTCAACCGGATGGCCCGCAGACTCCAGCACGAGGGCGTCACCCCGGGCACGCACGTCGCCGTCCTGATGGACACCTCGCCGGACTATCTGACCCTCTGGTTCGCCCTGGCCAAGGTCGGTGCGGTCGAGATCCCGATCAACACCGCCTACCTGGGGGAGATGCTCCACCACCAGCTGACGAGCAGCACTGCAACCGTCTGCGTCGCGGACGCCGCGTACGCCGAGCGGATCGTGCAGATCGCCCCCTCGATCCCCCGGCTGGAGCACCTCTACGTCCGGGGGCGCCCGTCCCCGATCATCGGCGCGGCCTCCCGGGACTTCGCCGTGCTACTGGCTGCGGACGTCGAGACCGATCCCGGTCTCGACGTAGACCACGACAGCACCGCCGGGATCATCTTCACCTCCGGAACCACCGGCCCGTCGAAGGGTGTGCTGCTCAGCCACCACTACCTGGCGGCCTACGGGACGATGTACGCGGACATCAACGGCCTGCGCTCCGACGACGTCCTGCTCAACTTCCTGCCGTTCTTCCACGTGGGAGCGAAGTTCCTCACCATCGCAACCCTGGTCTGCGGCGGCCGGATGCGCCTGCTGCCTCGCCTGAGCATCAGCACCTTCCTCGACGAGGTCACCCGCCACGGCGTCACGAACTTCGTGGCCGTCGGCGGTGTGTGCAACATGCTGCTGTCGAAGCCGCCGCGCCCGGACGACACGCAGAGCAGCATCCGCACGATCTACGCCGTGCCCGACCCGGCCGACATCCACGAGGAGATGGAGCGCCGCTTCGGCTGTCGGATGACCACGGTCTACGGCTCCACCGAGGTCGGCCTGCCGATCTTCCGCGGGGTCGACGACGACTACCGGCCCGGCTCGTGCGGGAGGCAGAGCCCGTACTACGAGGTCCGGGTCGTCGACGAACACGACAACGAGGTCCCGGTCGGTGAGCCGGGTGAACTCGTGATCCGGCCCCGACGCCCGTACCTGGTCGGCTCGGGCTACATCGGGATGCCCGAGCGGACCGTCGAGGCCTGGCGGAACCTCTGGCTGCACTCCGGCGACCGGGGCCGGATGGACGCCGATGGCTGGTTCTACTTCGAGGACCGCGCGACCGACTCCCTGCGCCGCCGCGGCGAGAACATCTCCTCCTTCGAGGTGGAGACGCTCGTGACGGGGCATCCCGCTGTGTCCGAGGCGATCGCCGTCGCCGCGGCGGCCGACGTCGGCGAGGACGACGTGTGGGTGCTGGTCACTCTGCGGGACGGCATGGACGTCGAGCCCGAGGAGCTCCTGCGCTACTGCGCCGAGAAGATGCCCTACTTCATGGTGCCGCGCTACCTCGACATCGTGCAGGACTTCCCGCGCACGCCCACCGCGAAGGTGGAGAAGTACAAGCTGCGCGCCGCCGGTCCCGGATCGACCACGTGGGACCGGGAGGCGCACGGCTGGCGAGTCACCCGGGACGGCCTCGTCCGGACCGTCGGCGCGGACCTGCTGGGGAGCCGGTGACCACGGGCGGGCGCACCGCCCGGCGCGACCGCTCACTCGAGGTCGTCCCGCTGGGCGACGGCGCCTTCGCATTCGAGGCGCGGCTGACCGACTCCTCGGTCGGTGGGAACCACGAGCCGCCGTCCGAGACCGCGACCATCCACGACTTCCTGGTGACCGGCGAGATCACCGCACCTGATCTGCGGCTCAGCCGGCTGACGGTCGAGGCGCTCACCCACCCGTACCCCCAGTGTCCGTTCATCCTCCCGACCTGCGACGAGCTCGTCGGGGCCTCGCTCGCCTCCGGGTGGCGCAGCGCGGTCCTCGACCGCCTGCGCGGCCCCGCGGGCTGCACACACGTGGTGTCGCTCCTGCTCAGCCTGACCGAGCTGACGACGCTGACCTTCTTCCTCCGGATCAACGAGTCCGTCCCGTACGGCCCCGCCGCTCGCGGCGACGGGCGCTGGAACGCGGCCGGCCTCGACGCAGTCCCGACCCTCGCCGGCGCCTGCCACGTGCTCGTCGACGACGGTCCCGTGCTCACCCGCGCCCGAGAGCGCAGAGCCGCACGGCCCTGACCGTCCCCACCCACCTCTCACCTCACCGAAGGACCTCTCATGTCTGATCCCGACCAGCTCGCCGCCGTCGCCACCGAGTGGCTCGACGCGCTGAACACCGGGTGGGCGAGCCAGGACCCGACCGCGATCTCGGCCCTCGTCGAGCCCGACGGCTACTGGAAGGACATCGTCGCCTTCACGTGGGCGTACCGAACCTTCAGCGGCACGGCCGAGATCGAGCGCGGTCTCAAGCTCACCCTGGACGACGTGCGCCCCCGCAATGCCCGCATCGCACAGGACCGCACCCCCCCGCGGCTCGTGAAGCGCTCCGCCCGCAAGGTCATCGAGGCCTACTTCGACTTCGACACCGAGGCCGGCCGCGGCACCGGGTTCGTCCGGCTCCCCTACGACCCCGACGCCCCCGGCGCCCCCAAGGCCTGGATCCTGCTCACCACCCTGCAGGAGCTCGCGAACGCCCCACAGGCGATCGGCGAACACCGTCCGACCGGCGTCGAGTTCTCCGAGAGCTTCAGCGGCGACAACTGGCTCGACCAGCGAACCAAGCGCCAGGCCTACACCGACCGCGATCCCGAGGTGCTCATCGTCGGCGGCGGACAGTCCGGACTGATCCTCGCCGCCCGGCTCGGGCTCATGGGCGTCGACGTACTCGTCGTCGAGCGCAACGACCGCATCGGCGACAACTGGCGGCAGCGCTACCACTCACTCACCCTGCACAACGAGGTGTGGGCCAACTCCATGCCCTACATGCCCTTCCCCCCGAACTGGCCGACTTTCGTCCCGAAGGACAAGCTCGCCGGCTGGCTCGAGGCGTACGCCGAGTTCATGGAGCTCAACGTCTGGACCGGCACCTCGTTCTCCAGTGGCGACTACGACGAGACGACCCGCACCTGGACCGCCACGCTCACCCGCGCCGACGGCACCGAGCGCACCATCCACTGCCCGCACCTCGTCCTCGCCACCGGTGGCAGCAGCGGTGTCCCCAACATGCCGCAGCTTCCCGGGCTCGCCGACTTCCGAGGCGAGGTCCTGCACTCCAGCGCCTTCGGCAGTGGCACCTCCTACACCGAGAAGAAGGCCATCGTCTTCGGCACCGGCAACAGCGGCCACGACGTCGCCCAGGACCTGCACGCCAACGGCGCCGCCGAGGTCACGATCATCCAGCGCAGCCCCACCTGCGTGGTCAGCCTCGTGCCCAGCGGGACGATGGTCTACGCCCTCTACTCCGAGGGCCCGTCCAACGACGACATCGACCTCATCACCGCGGCGATCCCGTACCCGGTCCTGCGCGACACCTACCAGTGGCTGACCAAGCGAACCTGCGAGCTGGACAAGGATCTCCTCGACAAGCTGCACGCCGTCGGTTTCGAGACCGACTACGAGCCCGACGGCACCGGCTTCCACATGAAGTACCTGCGCAAGGGCGGTGGCTACTACATCAACGTCGGCTGCTCCGACCTCATCGCCGACGGCGAGATCGCGTTGCGCCACGCCCGTGACATCGACAGGTTCGAGCCCGAGGGCCTCCGATTCGCCGACGGGACCACCGTCGAGGCCGATCTCGTCGTCCTCGCTACCGGCTACGACAACCTCCAGGAGGGCGTCCGCCGCCTGCTCGGCGACGAGATCGCCGACCGCGTCGGCCCGATCTGGGGCTTCGACGACCATGGCGCCATGCGCAACATGTGGATGCGCACCGCCCAGCCCGGCTTCTGGGTCATGGGCGGCTCGCTGATCGACGCCCGGCTCCACTCGACCTTCCTCGCCGTGCAGATCAAGGCGGAACTGGACGGTCTCATGCCCGGGCAGCTGCCCGTCTGACTACACCAGGCAGCTGCCCAGGCGCCGCCCCGCGGCTCACATCGCCAGCAAGTAGCCGCGCGTGTCTGAGGCGTGAACAGAGCCCGGTCCTCGAGGGACACGTCAAAGACACCGCGGTGAGGCGCAGGCTCGCCCAGTCGGCTCGGGTTAGGAGGCGACATCCGGGGCACGCGGATGACAGCCGTGCTCGTGGGCATGGGTCAGGACCTCGTGCGTAGCTGGCCAGTGGGGCAAGGGCCGCGACGGCCGCTGAGGCCTCGAGCCCGATGGTGGACGCGTCCCGCACGGCGGCGCACCTGTTTCACACGTGGTCCCGCGCGGGAGAGCCCGCCGACGTTCGCGCTGGCCCTGAACGCGTACATGGTCAGCTACAACGACATCAAGGCCATCGTCGACGACCCCGAAACGTACTCGTCGGCCAATGCGATCCCGGTCATGTGGACCAACCCGCCCGAAGTGCTCGAGGTGCTCGACGGTCTGGTCCCCGAGGCGCCGACCGTGGTCAACGCGGACCATCGAGAGGTGGATCACCCAAGCGCAGACCAGCGGCATTGCCGCCCTACGAGGGGTGGTTCCACGTCTGCCGTCGTGGGTCAGTGCAGGTTGGGCACCAGCAGCACTTTGCAGGCCTCCCCGGTGAGGAGGTCGACTGCTTCGTCGACCTGGCTGAGCGGCATGCGGTGGGTGATCAGCCACTCGAGGTCGAGCCGGCCGGAGTCCAGCAGCAGCATGGTCTGCTCCCAGGTCTCCCAGAGGCGCCGGCCGAAGATCCCGCGCAGGGTGATGCCCTTCTTGTTGATGTAGGCCGCGATGTTGATCTCTGCGGGTCGGCTCGGGTGCCCGACGGTCACGAGTGTCGACTCGCGGCGCAGGGCCTCGAACACCGACGGCAGTGCACTTTGGGCACCCGAGCATTCGAAGGCGACGTCGAAGCCGCCGCGCCGGCCGGTCAGCTCACGGCACCGCTCGACCACCTCGTCGCCGGGGGGCATCGCCAGAGCGCCGATCTTCTCGGCCTGCGCGCGGCGGTAGGGGTTGGGCTCGACGACGATCACGTGGGCGGCGCCCATCAGTCGGGCGAGGTGGGCGACGACGAGACCGACCGGGCCGCCGCCGCTGACCAGCACAGCCCGCCCGGCCACGGCGTAGCCGGACCGCTGGATCGCGTGGACGGCGACACCTGCGGCTTCGAGGAGGGCGCCGACCTCGAGGGAGGCGTGGTCGGGCAGCTTGACGCAGATGTCCTGCGGCGCAGCCATGTACTCAGCGAACACCCCGTCGATGTGCATGCCGATGATGCGGGTGCGTTCGCAGGTGTGCGCGTCGCCGGTCCGGCAAGGGAAGCACTGCCCGCAGATCAGGTGGCTCTCCAGGGCGACGCGGTCGCCGACCCGGAGTCCGGTCACGCCGGGCCCGACCTCCACGACGGTGCCTGCGCCCTCGTGCCCGACGGCGACGGGCAGGTCGAGGTTGAACGCCTGCGCCGAGGGCGTCCACTCGTAGACCTCGCGGTCGGTGCCGCAGAGCGACGCCGCGCCCACCTCGATGACCACCTGCCCGTCGGCGGGCTTGGGGTCCGGGTGGTCGGTCACGTACTCGACACCGCGCTCGGCGGAAGTCTTGACTACAGCCTTCATGGTCGTTCCCGTTCGTCGTTGAAAGGTTGTTGTTCGCAGCAGGTGGTTAGGGGTGGGCTGTCTGGCCGGCGAACCGGCGCAGGATGTCGGGCGGACCGACCTGGCCGCCCTTGAGCAGCAGCCGGCATTCGGCCACGGTGGCGTGGTCGTCGGTGCGGCAGATCGGTCCGGCTGTGACGAACTGGTCGGACACGCGCAGTTCGCGTACGCCCATGGCCATCAGGGCGTGGCTGGAGGTGTCACCGCCCAGTACGGCGACGTCACGGGTGAGCCCGGCGGCGGCCATGCGCCCGGCGAGGGTGCCGAGCAGTCCGCCGACATGGCGTGGGTCGACCGGACCCGCCGCCGCATATCTCGGGTCCTCACTACCCCGTGTTGTGTGGACGACGACGTCGCGGCCTGCGGACAGTGCCGCGCCAGTGTGCTTCTCGAGCGTGGCTGCCAGGTCCGGGTCGTCGCTCTTGAGCAGCTCGACCGGCACCGCTACGTCGGCCCAGCCGTGCGCCACAGCGTCGCCGATCTGCGCGGCGGTCGTGCTCGAGGCCGAGGCACTCACCACCAGCACCGGCCCGGAGGCGTGCTGGCGACCGGGCCGGCGCGCCTCGCGGCCGGTGGCGGTGCGGGCCAACGCGGCCATGATCCCACCGGAGCCGACCACGACGCTCGGATGCGCCGCGGAGCTCTGGCCGGCGCCGCGCAGGGCGCGGGCAACCTCGTCGAGATGATCGTCGGTCACGGCGTCGACCACGAACGCCGGCACGGACTCCGCCTGGCAGGCCGCCCAGCGCTCGGTGAACGAGCCGTCGGCGTAGGCCGGCAGGTGCACGGCAGCCGGGACCTGACGGTCGGTGAACTGCTCGGCGAGCACCTGGCGCAGGTCCGCCTCGTGCATGGGAGTCGAGGGATGCCGGGACATCACCGGGTGCCGGTCGAGGCGGTGCACCTGCCCGGCGAACAGCCCGAAGTGGTTGCTGAAGGCGGTGTAGCGCCCGAACTGCGGTTGGGCGGGGGCGACGGCGACCGGGCCCAGCCCGGCGAACTGCTCGCGCAGCAACTCGATGCCTCGACCGATGCTGCCCAGGGCGGGCAGGCTGTCGAAGGTCGAGCAGACCTTGTAGAGCAGCACCTCAGCGCGGGTCCGCGCGATCTGAGCGAGCTGTGACCGGACCAGTTCGTCAAAGGCCTCCCCGCCGAGTGAGCGCGCGGGCCCGGCGATGCCGACGACGTCCGCGTCCGTCGGCAGTGGGTCATCGCCGCCTCCGACGACAAGGACGGCGTCGAGGTCGTATCGGTGGGCTTGGGCGAGGACGTCGGCGGCACCGGTGAGGTCGTCGGCGACGAAGCTGACGGCGGGCATGTCAGTCCTCCTCCTGCGGTATGCGGTCGCCGAACTTCTGCACCGCGTGCAGCAGCGCCGGGTCACCAGTGTCCGCCGCGAGCTCCGCGGCCCGCTGCAGCGGAACTCCGTCGATGGCGGCGGCCCAGGCCTCGCGCAGGCTGCGTACTCCGGCAGCGGGTCCGTCCGGGTGTGCGGCGACGCCGCCACCGGCGAGCATGAGCAGGTCGGTGGAGCGCACCGCAGCGTAGGTGGGCGCGGCCGTGGTGACGTTTTGCCCGGACGAGAGGGTAGGTACCGGGCCGAGGGTGTCGCCGAGCGGTGCGAGCAGGCTCGCGACGTTCGCCGCGACCTCGTCGTCGGTCTCGTAGAACTTGCTGCCCAGCCCGCTGGCGTGAATATGGTCGGCGCCGGCGAGGCGGGCGAGCTGCTGCCAGACCCGATAGGACATCCCGAGCGCGGGCGAGCGCATCGAGCCGGCCAAGCCGGCCCGGTGGCCGTGGATCGGGACCTCGGCGAACTCGCGCAGCCACGCCAGTGCCGGCAGGCCCATCACCGGGACGTTGAGCATCACGCACCGCCCGCCGGCCTCGACGACCAGGTCGTGCCGTCGGCCCAGGCCTGCGAGGTCTCCGGTGATGTTGAACGCGTACATCGTCGGGTGCCCGGTGATCTGCTCGGCCGCCCGGATCTCCTCGGTGGCCACGGCGACCCGGCGCTCGAGCGGAAGGTAGCTGGGGTCGGTCATCAGCTCGTCGTCCTTGATCAGGTCGATCGAGGCACGGGCGAGCTCGCGGACCACGGACCGGAACTGCTCCTCCGACAGCCCCACGTTCGGTTTGACGATCGTGCCGATCATCGCGCCCGCGACGTCGCCGATCAGCCGCCGCGTCCCAGGGATACCGAAGGCCGGGCCCGGGTGCGCGGCGACGAACTCCGCCGGCAGCTGCAGGTCCAGCACTCGGCAGGCGAACAGCTCCTGCAGCTCGAACAGGTTCCCGGCGATGGTCGTGTGCAGAGTCGCCAGGTCGGTGCCGATGTTCTCCATCGGCCACTCGACCACCACGCGGGCCGCGTGGACCTTCTCCGGCTGGGTCCGCGACGGTAGCGACGGGCTACGCCGGCCCAGGTGCTGCACGTCCACGACCTGTGCGCCGTGCCGTTCGTGCAGCTCCGCCGACTCGCCGGGCACCGCCACGAACGTCCCGCTGGACTGCTCGCCGGCCAGGATCGCCGCGGCTCGGGCCGGCTCGATCTCCGACTCGAGGTAGTAGGTGCAGCGCACCACTCGCTGGTCACGCATCCGCTTCTCGCTCCTCCCGGTCGCGGCAGACGGTGCGGTCCGGCTGCCGGCTCGTGGGATCACTGGTCGACGCGGTGCCGTCGCTGCGGTCGGTCGTCCTGGTCCGGTCGTCGTGCGCTCGGTCCGCGACGGTGTCGTCGACCACCGAGACGTGCGCAGCCTCGGGTGCGGACTCGCCGGTGTCCGCGGGCACGTGGTCCAGGTGCGGGTGCAGATCGGCCGCCAGGGCGGCTTCGGCTTCGCGGGTTCCACCGGCGGGCTGCTTGAGGACCACTCGGGCCCACAGCACCGTGATGATCGGGCAGAGGATTGCGGTGACGACGACCGACGCGGCGACGAGCACGGTGGCGCTCTGCGCGGCCGGGGCGTAGGCCGGATTGGCCTGCGCGACGATCGCCGGGACAACCGCGGCATTGCCGGCCGTGGTGGCCGCGGCGAGTCCGGCGATGCCGTCACCCCCGGTCAGCTTGTCGGCCAGCAGCAACACCGCGCCACCGATGAGCACGACGAACAGTCCGAGCCCGATGCCGAGCAGGCCCGCCTGCCACACCGCGGTCAGGTTGATGGTCAACCCGAGGGTGAGCCCGAGGAACGGCACGAGCGCCGGGACCGCGGGCGCCAGGAACCGGCGCATCGCCGGGTCGAGGTTGCCCAGCGCCATCCCCAGCGCCAGCGGCAGAATCGCCCCGACCAGCGCCTGCCACGGGAACGCCGACAGCCCGGCGATGCCGAGGGTGACCATCGTCAGGAACGGGCCGGACTCCAGGCTCATCACGCTGTAGGCACCGACGTCGCGATTGCGGCCGAACTGCCCCATCAGCGACATGTACAGCCCGCCGTTGGTGTCGTTCAGCGCCGCCACCACCGCCAGCACCGACAAGCCCGCGAGCAGCCCGCCGGAGATCGGTGCCTCACCCAGGAACCGGCCCGCGACGATGCCCACGACCACCGCGAACAGGATCTTGCTGCCGAGCAGTGCCCCGCCCTTCTTGGCGATGTAGGGCGTGGCCTTCAGGTCCAACGTCGCGCCCAGGCACACGTAGAACACGCCCAGGATCGGCGCCAAGCCGGTGAACATCGCCCCGGTGAACGAGCCGAAGAACTTCCCCGCGTCCGGTGCCGCCGTGTGGATCACCGCCCCGACGAGCAGGGGAATCAACATCAACCCGCCGGGCACCTTCTCCATGCCCGCCTTGATGCGTATCGCCACTTCAACCTCCGAACAGCGATGTTCGAATGAACATTGAATGCGAGGAGAGTAGGGGCACCGTCGGCGAGAGTCAAGGGGTGGCATCTACCAGCTTCGTTCGATCATCGCAGGTGAGACGGCTGTCCTGCTCCGCCGACCTGTTCGCATCTCGCGTGGTCGCTGCTATGTTCAATCGCACATTACCTCCGACCGGAGGTGCAGAGGCAGGAGGCCGGGGATGAGGCCAGTCCGTGGAGCCCGAGCACGCGCGGGCGTCAAGGCCGGCGAGCCGGACAAACGATCGCCGCGGCATCGGGCTGGGTGCCGGCCATGAGCCTGAGGGCGATCGCAGGGCCCGGTAGCGTTACCCGGGTGTCGCAGGACAACGCCGCGGAGGACGCACGAAGTGCGCGTCAGCGCGACATCCTCAAGACGCTGCAGCAAAACCGACAGGTCGACGTCACCGAGCTGGCGCGGCGCTTCGGCGTGTCCGGCATGACCATCCGCCGCGACCTCGCCGAGCTCGACGAGGCCGGACAGCTACACCGGGTCCATGGTGGGGCGATCATCCGCCGCGCCCCCGCCTACGGCTCCCGGGCCTCGACCCAGGCGGGCGAGAAGGCCGCCATCGCCCGCGTCGCCGCCCAACTCGTCGGACCGGGTGCCGCCGTGGGAATCGACAGCGGAACGACCTGCCACGCCGTCGCCGCCGAACTAGCCCATCGCAGCGACCTCACCGTCGTCACGAACGCACTCCACGCTGCGATCACCGCGCGCGAGGGCGGAAGTCGGGTGATCGTGCTCGGCGGCCTCCTGACCCCCGAACTGAGCCTGGTCAACCCCGGCATCGTGCAGGAGCCGCCACAGGTCCACCTCGATCTGCTGATCCTCGGCTGCGGCGGCCTCTCCGTCGACCGCGGCATCACCTACTTCGACCCCACCGAGGTCGAGGTCCGCCGCCTCCTCGCCAGCCTGGCCGACCGCGTCGTCGTCGCCGCCGACCACACCAAGTTCGACCGCAAGAAGGCCATGGTCCTGGGCCCGCTCGACCTCATCGACGTGCTCGTCACCGACGAAGCGCCACCCGAGCCCCTCCGAACCGCCCTCGCCGCCGCCGACGTGGAAGTCGTCATCGCCACCTGAAACCCCGGCCTCGGGCAAGAACGACGACGGCCGGCCGACCTGGAGACGCGAGAACGCATGTCGGTGGGCAAAGAACACCTGACACCCGAAGCAGCCCTGCAGGGCGGGGCGGGTGTTCAGCTGCTGATAGACCGCTCATCGGCTCGAAGCCTGCGTGGCCTGCTCGGAGTGCAAGTCCAGCCGGGAGCGCACGAACCCGCACGGGATGACGCCAGCGGCCCTGCTCGAACCCGGCGTCGAACTCCAGCTCGACCACCACACTGGGCGCCACCTGCACGTAGGCGACCGGTTCGCTCGGGCGCTGCCCGAAGCGCGCCGAGGGGATCACCGCCGGCCACGGGTGCCCCCCTTCCACCGGGGTCAGGACATCCCGTAGGTGCGCGCGGGCGGCCCGGACAGCCGGGTGGTCCGGCCGGCGACCCGCAGCCGCCCGTGCGCGCCGTACTGGCATGCCGCCAGCGCCTCGGGTTCGGCGAGTGTGCCGGCACGCCCCCGACGACCGCTTCGGCGTCAGCCGGGTCTTGATCTTCCGCCATCCCCCGGGTGCCCGCGGTAGGTCTGGTCGACCCGCTTGGCCACCACACCCTCGATGCCATGTACCGCGGATACATCAGCACTGGGGAGGCGGTCGACGCTGCCGCGGGTCCGCCTGCAGCCTGCCTGGGCAGCCCCGTACTCAGTGCAGCATCCATATACGCGCCGCTCCGACCCCATTCGTCAGCGCGGGCTGACACGACTCGCCGAGACGAGCTGAACCTTGTCCCCCCCGGGCCGGCGTGTCGTGCAACAAGGTCCTCCGGCCACCGCCTCAAACTGGAGCGCGACCGAAGGAGTTGGTGTCACAACTGGTGTCATGAGACGGGCGTGTCGTGACAGAACTGAACAGCAATGCCGTGCTGAGCTGGGTGGGCGCGGCAGGGATCGAACCTGCGACCGCTCGGGCGTAAAGCGTGCAGTACCTCGCTCTCAGGCCTCCTACCAGCGACAATGCTGGCGTGTGAGGCCTCTCCAGCCCCTCCGGCAGCACCAGTCAACCAGATTCCGCGTCATAAGTGGTGTCATGAAGCGACCTCGCGCAGGCCGCCCGCCCATGCAGTGCCTGCCGGCGGCGGCGATCACGGCATTTGAGCGAACGACTAGATCGTCGTAACCGGAATCGACTGGATCGATGATCCGGTCCCGGCAAAGATCTAGTCTGCCCCTCCCCTGGACGCGGGGTCACAACGCAAGCGCCGGCCGAAGCGAGTTGACGGCACGTCGCGCATCTCCAGGGCAAGGGGACCGGCGATTGCGGGTCAGTCCGTCCGCCCCTCGGCCGTCCACCCCGGCCCGGTAACCTGCTCGATCTTCCGGTCCGGGTCGAGGCCGGGGACGCCGACCCGGATCCGCCCGAGCTCGGTGAACGTCGTGAAGAAGATCGTGCGCAGGTCGGGCCCGCCGAAGCAGAAGTTGGTGACGGGCACCCGCGGAAGTTCCAGAGTCGCCAGATGCCTGCCGTCCGGAGCGACGACCCAGATGCCGCCCGGTCCCGTGCACCAGACGTTGCCCACGGCGTCGAGCTTCATCCCGTCCGGGTGGCCCGGTCGGTTCGGGGACATGGAGATCAACACCCGGTCGGAGTCCTGGTCGAGACGCGCGCCCGCCACGCTCCAGGAGTCGACGGTGAAGGCGCGGATGTGCATCCGGTTGGTGTCGTTGATGTAGAGGGTCTGCTCGTCGGGGGAGAACGCCAGGCCGTTGGGCATGTTGAAGTCCCGGGCCACGAGGTTGATGCGGCTCAGGTCGGGCGAGACGCGGTAGACGCCGGCGAAGTCCAGGTCGGTGTCGACCTGGAAGGTGAGTGGGTCGGTGAACCAGATCGAGCCGTCGGAGCGTACGACGACGTCGTTGGGGCGGTTCAGCCGCAAGCCGCGGTAGTGGTCGGCGATCACCGTGACCGAGCCGTCCGGCTCCTCCCGCGTCACCCGCCGCGTCGCGTGCTCGCAGGACACGAGCCGACCCTGTCGGTCGCGGGTCGAACCGTTGGCGTCGTTCGTTCCCGTCCGCGCGACGGTGATCCCCCCGGCTTCCGTCCACGAGTACCGGGTGTCGTTGCCACTGTCGTTGAAGCTCAACGCCTGCTCGGCGGCCAACCAGACGGGACCCTCCGCGACGCCGAGCATGGCGCCCGCATCGGTGAAGGCCCCGTAGCCGGAGCCGAGCCACTCGACCTCCGCGCCGGTCTCCAGGAGTTCGTTCTCGACCGTGCTCGTCACTGAGCCAGTCCTTCCCGGGTCCTACAGACCCATCTCCTTGGCGATGATGCTGTGCTGGATCTCCGAGGTGCCCCCGCCGACCATCGCGTGCTTGGCCTCGCGGAAGTAGCGCTCCATGTCGTACTCGGGCAGCTGCGCGTATCCGCCCAGCGCCTGCATGCCGTCGAAGGCGCAGCGGTAGGCGACGTCGGCGGCGTACACCTTCGCCATCGACACGTCCTTGAGAGCGCGCTCCCCGCGGGCGAGCTTCGTCGCCGCGCTGTAGACGAGCAGCCGGGCCGCGTTGACCTCGGTCTCCCGCTCGGCCATCCGGTGCTTGAGCACCTGGAACTTCGACAGCGGGCGGCCGAACTGGGTGCGGTTCTTCGTGTACTCGACCGTGTCGTCGAGGGCGGTGCGGGCGTTGCCGACGTAGGTCGCCGCCAGGCTCAACCGCTCCCACTCCAGGTGCTGCCCGACGTAGGTCCAGCCTTCTCCCGCCTCGCCGATGATGTTGGTGCGCGGCACCCGGGCGTCGGTCAGGAAGATCTCCGTGGTCCCGAGACTGCGCCGGACGATCGTGTTGAGCTTGCGGATGTCCACCCCGGGGGTGTCGTTCGGTACGAGGATCATGCTGATCCCGCGGTGCTTGTCCGCTCCCGTCCGCGCCATCAGATTGATCACGGTCCCGGGCAGGTGCGCGCCCGAACAGAACACCTTGTTGCCGTTGAGCACCCACTCGTCGCCGTCGAGGACGGCCTTGGTGGCCAGGCCGGCGGCGTCCGAGCCCGCACCCGGCTCGGAGATCGAGATCGCGAATTTCACGTCGCCCGCAAGGAAGCCCGGCAGGTAGGTGTCCTTCTGCTCCCGGGTGCCGTTGTGCGCGATGTTCGTCGCGGTGAACATCGACGTCATGATCGCCGCGGCGAAGTCCAGGCTGTACTTCGCGATCACCTCGCAGAAGATCGCGTACATCACCGCGTCGGCCTCCAGGCCGCCCTCCGCCTCCGGGATCAGCAGCCCCAACCAGCCGCGCTCGGCGAACTTCTTGTATGCCTCCTCCGGGAAGACGCGCGACTCGTCGTGCTCTCGGATGTACTCGCGACCGACCTCCTTCTCCATGAACGCGGTCAGCGTGTCGAACCACATCTGCTGTTCGTCGGTGAACCGGAAGTCCACGAACCCCACACCTCCATCGGACGGCTCGTCCCCCTCACGCTAGGCCCTTCAACACGAACAAACAACTGATTGTTCAGACCGGTTGGAGCGGCTGACGCGACGTCCGTGGGACGATGGAGTACGTACGACGAGAAGGGGGCGCCGAGTGGCGACGACACGTGGCGAGCGGCGCGCTCGCGGCTCGGGGCCGGTGTCGGCAGAGCAGATCGAGCAGGAGGCTGTCCGCCTCTTCGCCGAGAAGACCTACCCGGTCATCGGGATGCGCGATATCGGCGACGCCGTCGGCCTTCTGCCGGGGAGCCTCTACGTGCACATCAGCGGCAAGGAGGACCTGCTGCTGCGCATCGTGGAGAAGGGCATCCAGAACTACGTCGAGGCGATCGGCGCCGCCGCCGACAGCGACGACCCTGCGCCGCAGCGTCTCCGCGCGGCGTTCCTGGCCCACTTCGAGGTGCTCGGCCGCACGAAGGAACAGACGCGTGTCGCGTTCTTCCAGTGGACGTACCTCTCCCCGGCGAAGCAGGGTCGCATCATCGCCTTGCGCCAGCAGTACGAGGACCTCTTCGTGAGGATCGTCCGCGACGGCGTCCGCACCGGCGAGTTCCGGAAGCTTCGCAGCCCACGGGTGACCGTGCTGGCGTTCATCGGGATGCTCAACAACGCTTCGGAGTGGTTCTCCCCCACCGGCGCCCTCAGCGCCGAGGAGGTCGCGAACGAGCTCGCCGACAACGTCCTCGGCGGGATCCAAGCCAGGTAGTCGACCGTTGCGCCGGCGCGCGTCCGTCTGCGAACAAGGACCTTGTTCAACGCAGCGGCTGCGGCGCACCGGGTGGTACTCACCCGCGGGCAGCCTCTCCGCCGAGGAGATCGCCTCTGACCTCGCCGACACCGTCCTGGACGGTCTGCAGCCGCCGGCCCGCTCGCGGGAGTAACCTTTGAACAAATACTTGTTCGGAGGTGACCGTGATGGAACGTCGGCTGCTGCGCGGGACCGGACCCGACCTCGGCCCGTTGGCAACGCGGTTCCACGGCGAGGAGCGGACCGTCCTGCACGTCCTCGAGGCGCAGGCCGCGGAGCGCCCCGACGCGGACTGGCTGGTGTTCGACGGGCGGGACCGGCTGACGTTCGCCGGGGCCCGGGACGCCGGTCTGCGGGTGGCCGCCGCCCTGGCCGCCCGGGGACTCGCCGGGAGCCGGGTCGCGCTCCTGCTGCGCAACCAGGTCGAGTTCATGCCGGTGTTCCTCGGCGCGCTCGCCTCGTGCGGGGTCGCGGCGCCGATGAACCCGGAGCTGCGCGGACAGCTGCTGGGGATCCTGCTCGGCCGGTGTGACCCCCAGGTCCTCGCCGTACGCGCGGACCTGCTGCCCCGGCTCGCCGAGCTGCGCGACCTGGGCGGTGTCCGGCTCGTGATCGCCTGTGGCGCAGGCGATCCGCCGGACACGATGCACGGCGTGCCGGTCCTCGGGCTGGACGCGCTGGTCGACGGGGTGCCCGCGGAGCCACCGCCCGTGCGCCCCCGCCCGTCCGATCTCGCGGTGCTCATGTTCACCTCAGGCACCGGCGGCGGGTCGAAGGCCGCGATGTGGCCACACCACTACCTCTACCTCGCCTCCGCGATGGCCTCCGACGCCCTCGGCCACACCCCCGACGACGTGCTGTCCACGCCCCTGCAGATGTGCCACATCGCCGGGCTGCAGGTCTTCGCGAACTCCGCGCTGCACGTCGGCTGCACGGCGCACCTCAAGAGCGCGTTCTCGGCGCGGAACTGGTGGACCGAGGTCGCCGAGGACGGCGCCACGTTCGCGATGCTGATGGGTCAGATGACCGCGATGATCCTCCACACGGTGCCGGAGGCTCCCGAGCACCGGCTGCACACCGTCTACGTGCTGCCGCAGCCCGCGGACCGGGTCGAGTTCGAGCGCCGGTACGGCACCACGGTCGTCTGGCAGGGCTGGGGGATGACGGAGATCTTCCCGCACCTCCCCCTCCGCGAGCGGCTGGAGGGCGTCTCCGCGGACACCATCGGGCCCGCGCCCGCGTGGGTCGACCACGGCGTGGTCGACGCGGACGATCGCATGCTCGGCCCGGGCGAGCTCGGCGAGCTCGTGTACCGCCCGCTGCTGCCGGACGCGATGGCCCGCGGCTACTTCGGCGACGCCGAGACCACCGCGCGCGCCTTCCGCAACTTCATGTTCCACACCGGGGACCTCGGCTACTACGACGAGCAGGGCCACGTCCACTTCGTCATGCGCAACCAGGACTCCATCCGGCGCCGCGGCGAGAACATCTCCGCCGTGGAGCTGGAGAACGTCACCCGCACCCACCCGGCCGTGGTCGACGCGGCGGCCTACGCCGTCCCCGCCGAGCTGGGCGAGCACGAGGTCAAGCTGGACGTGGTGCTGCGCGGTGAACCCGACCTCGACGCCCTGCACGCATGGCTGCGCCAACAGCTCCCCCGCTACATGGTCCCCCGCTACCTCGAGGCTCGCCCCGACCTCCCCCGCACCCCGAGCCAGCGGGTGGAGAAGTACAAACTCGCCGCGGACGGCCTGGACCGCCCGCAGGTGCGCGAGTTCGACCTGCGGCGGCGGTGAGCTCAGGTCCGCCTACGCACCGCCAGGGCGAGGAGGACCACGGCTGCGGACACCACCGTGATCAGGGTGCCCAGGGCCGCGAGTGCCGGATAGGTGCCGTTCTGGAACAGCCCCAGGATCACGAACCCGACGACCGGGGTGCGGGTGCTGGCGAGAATCGCCGATGCCGTGATGTCGCCGACGACGAGGACGAACAGGAACACCCACCCGGCCACCAGGCCGCGGGTCATCAGCGGCACCGAGATCCGCCGCAGGGTGCCTGCGGGCCCCTCGCCGGAGATCCGGGAGGCCTCGACGAGATCGGGCCCCACCACCGCGAAGGCGGACTGCGCGCTGAGCGTGGCCTGGGGCAGGTAGAGCACGAGGTAGGCGACCACCAGCAGCACCAGCGACCCCGCCAGCCCGAACGGCGGGCCGGCGAAGGCCGCGACCAGGGCCACGGCGATCACGACGTGGGACAATGCGCCCGGCAGCTTGGTCGTCGCGTCGAGGACCCGGGCCCACCAGCCTCCGCCCGCGATGCGCCAGGCCAGCAGGACCGCGACCGCCATGCCGACGAGCGCACAGCCGATCCCGAGCAGCACGCTGTTGCTCAGCCCGGCGAAGGTCCCGCCGCTGAGCACGTCGGCGTAGTTCTCGGTCGTGAACACCCCGGCCACGCGCCCGGACCAGAACCCCTGGAACGACACGACGAGCAGCGCGGCGAAGGGCAGCACGGCGGCGACCAGCAGGTAGAGGAGCATGCCGAGGCGGGCGAGCACCGTCCACGCACGCCCCAGCTCCACCGGCCGCTCGCCGGCCGACTTGCCCCCGATCGTCGCGTAGCGGCCCCCGCGCAGCACCCGCCCGTTGACCCACCACGCCACCCCGAGCACGACCAGGACGACGACCGAGAGCACGATCGCCTCGGGCAGCCGCGGCGGGAACTCGACCGTCAGCAGCCGGACGATCGAGACGCTGAGGACGTCGATCCCGGCCTGCGTGCCGATGATCAGGGGCACGCTGAACAGCGCGATCCCGTAGACCAGCGCCAGCAGGGCACCGGAGAGCACGGCGGGCCGCACGACCGGCAGGGTGACGGTCAGGAAGGTGCGCCACGGCCCGCGCCCGCTCACCCGCGCCGCCTCCTCAAGCGCCGGGTCCAGCTCGGACATGGCCGCCGCGACGGGCAGGTAGACCTGCGGCACGAGGTAGAGCACGTAGACGAAGACCAGACCGGGGTAGCCGAACAGGTCCAGAACGGCGGGCAGCCCGAGGTCCCGGGCGGCGACGTTGAGGAACCCCGCCTTCGGCGAGGCCAGCAGCACCCACCCGATCGCCCCGGCGATCGAGGGGACGAGCAGCGAGACGACCGGCAGGACCCCGGCCACCCACCCCATCCGCGCGGTCGTGCGCTCGGAGAGCCAGGCGAACAGCACGGCGACGACCGTCGCGATCACCGTGCTCGCAGCGAGCACCAGCGCGGTGTTGCCCAGCATCGACCACAGCCCGGGCGCGGCCAGGACCGAACGGGTCGCTACAGCGAACTCGCCGCCCGCGAGGGCGATGTCCAGCACCGTCCGCAGCAGGGGGTAGCCGACAAGGACCACAACCACGATCCCGAGCAGGCCGACGACCAGGCCGAACGGCGAGCGGGCGCGAATCACGACGGGTCCTCGAGCAGCCGCACCGCCTCGGCGGGCACCCCGACCCCCACCGCGTCCCCGACCTCGGGGCCCGACGTCCCGAGCGTGCGCACCCGCACGACGACGCCGCCCTCGAGCGCGACCGTGTACTCCGAGAGGGGTCCGAGGAACACCGCCGTCTCCACCCGCCCCCGCCAGCGGTTCGCGACCTCCGCGCCGGGCGCGAACCGCCAGTCCTCGGGACGGCTGAAGGCCAGCACCCGGGTGTCCGCGGGCAGCGCGTGCTCGCGCGCGACGACCGGGCCCACCGCCGTGCGCACGCCGTCCGCGGCCACGGTCCCGGCGAGCTCGTTGCCCGCGCCCATGAACCGGGCGACGCCCGTGTCCGCCGGGCGCAGGTAGACCTCCGCGGGCGGCGCGGACTGCGCGATCCGGCCCTCCCGCAGCACGACGAGGCGGGTGGCGAGGGTGAGGGCCTCCTCCTGGTCGTGCGTGACGTAGACGGCCGTGAACCCGAGCTCGGCGTGCAGCCTGCGGATCTCGCCGCGCAGCTGGTCGCGCACTTTGGCATCCACATTGGAGAGAGGCTCGTCGAACAGTACGATCCCATCACCTGCGACCAGAGCCCTGGCCAGCGCGACCCGCTGCTGCTGACCGCCTGACAGCCGGCCGGGGAACTGCTCGCCGAGGTCGCCGATCCCCACCGCCGCCAGGGCGCGGCCGACCCGGTCCGCCCGCTCGCGGCGCGGGACCCGGCGCGTGGTGAGCGGGTAGGCCACATTGTCCGCGACACTCAGGTGCGGCCACAGGGCGTACGACTGGAACATCATCGACAGGCCGCGCCGCTCCGGCGGCACCCGGACACCGCCGCCCGGGTCCTCGACGGTCCGCCCGTCCAGCACGATGCGGCCCGCCTGAACCGGCTCGAGCCCCGCGATCGCCCGCAGCAGCGTGGTCTTGCCGCAGCCGCTCGGCCCCAGCAACACCACGAACTCCCCCGGCGCCACGTCGAGGGTGATGTCGTCGATCGCCCGGACCTCGACGCCGTCCCGCCGGGTGAAGGTCTTGCGAACCCCCTCGATCCCGATCCGGGGGTGGCCGACGCGCGCGGGGGCCGCGACGGCCGTCATCCGAGACCCAGCCGGGCGAGCAGGTCCGCCCGGACAGCGGGGAGCTCGCGGATCGCCGGGTCGACATACCCGGCGGGCAGCGCGGCGGTCTCCCCGACGGCACCGATCGGGGAGGCGCCGGTCGAGGCGTTGAACGCCTGCTGGCCCGCGTCGGTGAAGAGGAAGTCGTAGAGCAGCCGGGCCGCGTTCGGGCTCGCAGACCCCGCGGAGATCATCGAGGCGAACTCGACCCCGGTCGTGGGCTCGGGCACGACGAAGTCGATCGGGGCACCCTTGTCGGCCAACGGCTTCGTCACCGACAGCACATCCGGAAAGGCCAGCGCCGCCTCGCCCGCTGCCAGCTGCTGGGTTCCGGGCACCATGCTGTCCACGACGGTGGGCTGCTGGGCCACGAGCCGCTCGAGGAAGTCCGGCGCCACCTTCTCGTTCAGCACGCGGGCGAGCGCGACGTAGGAGGGGACGTTGCGCGGGTCCCCGAGCAGGATCTTGCCCTCGTACTCGGGGGCGAGGGCGTCCTCCCAGGTCCGCGGCGGGTCCTGCACCTCGGAGGTGTTGTAGCCGATGCCGAGCACGTTGACCCCGGTCGTCGCGACGCCGTCGGCGAAGAAGCGGTCGGGCAGCCGGGCGAGGTCGGGCAGGGCCGTCTTGTCGAACCGCTCGAACCACCCCGCGGACAGGCCCTGGTCGACGAAGTTCGGGTCGGCGAGGGTCACCAGCCCCGCGGTGACGGCGCCTGCGGCCCGCTCCTGGGCGTAGCGCACGCCCAGCGGGCCGGTCGCGAGCCGCAGCGACTCCACCTTCACCCCCGGGTACTGCCGGGTGAACGCCGCGACCACGGCGTCGTTGAGCGCGGGCTCCTGCGAGCTGTACCAGGTCAGGACGGGTTCGGACTTAGCCTGGTCGTAGACGCCCTGCAGGGCCGGTGGGATCGGCACGGTCTCGGCGGGCGGGGCGGAGGTGCCCCCGCACGCCGCGAGCAGGATGGTCGCCGCCAGCAACCCGACGACGTGCGACTGCCGCCTCATCGCGGCCTCCTTCGTTCTCGGCGGGCGTCAGCCCGCGGTCAGGGTGAGGAGTCGGGCGATCTCTTCCTCGGCGAACCCGGCCTCGCGCAGCACGTCGACCGAGTGCTCACCGAGGCGGGGTGGGCGGGCGTGTGCCGTCCCCGCGTCGTCGAGGGGGAGGCGGACCATGGGCAGTACGGGCTCCTCCCCCGGTTCCGGGTCGGCCGCCACGACGGTCCCGCGGTCCACGGCGACCGGGTGCTCGACGGCGGCCCGCAGGTCGTTCACCGGCCCCACCGGGATCCCGGCCTCCCGCAGGATCGCGACGCACCGGTCGGTGGTGTGCCTGCCGACCCGCTCCTGGACTGCCGCGTGCAGCGCGTCCCGGTTGCGCACCCGCGCGGCGGACCCGACGAAGCGCTCGTCGGACGCCAGCTCGGGCACCCCGAGCGCGGGGCACAGCCGCGCGAACAGACCGTCGTTCCCCGCGGCGATCATGACCCAGCCGTCGCTGGTCTCGAAGCACTCGTAGGGCGCGGTGATCGGCGAGGCCGATCCCAGCGGCCCGGGAGTGACCCCGGTGGCGTACATGCCGATGATCTGGTGGCAGAGCAGGGCGTACCCGCTGTCGACGAGGGTGGCCTCCACGTGCTCGCCCACCCCGGTGACGTCCCGCCTGCGCAGCGCGGCCATGATCGCCATCGCCGCCCACATCCCCGTGGTGAGATCCGTAAGCGAGGGTGCGACGCGCACCGGGGCACCGCCCGGCTCGCCAGTCATGCTCATCATGCCGGTGAAGGCCTGGACCAGGGGGTCGTAGCCAGGCAGCCCGGCGGCGGCGCCGGAGGCGCCGAAGGCGGACACCGAGCAGTAGACCACCCGGGGGTTGCGGGCGCGGACATCTGCGAACCCGAGGCCGAGCTTGTCCGCCGCGCCGGGCCGGTAGCTCTGCACGACGACGTCGGCGGACTCGGCGAGCCGCAGGAACGCCTCCCGCCCTGCCGGGTCCTTGAGGTCCAGGACGACACTGCGCTTGTTCCGGTTCACGGCGTGGAACACCGCGCTCTCGGCACCGCGGTGCGGGGGCATGCTCCGCGCGTCGTCACCGCCCCCGGGTCGCTCGACCTTGACCACGTCCGCCCCGAGGTCGGCGAGAATCATGGCGCTGTAGGGGCCCGCGATGGTCGTCGTCAGCTCGAGGACCCGGATCCCGCGGAAGGTGTCGGCGCTGCTCACCCTCTCGACGCTACGACCGCCCCGATCAGGAAGCAAACATTTGTTTGCAAGGGTCGGCGATTCCTTGCTAGACCCTCCCCATGAACGAGCAACCCAGGGTGGCCGTCGTGACCGGGGCGGCGAACGGGATCGGCCTGGCAACCGCGACCCTGCTCCACCACCGCGGATGGGCCGTGGTGATCGCCGACCTCGACGGCGCCGGCGCCGAAGAGCGGCGCGCCGCCCTCGACCCGGCGGGGGCGTCCACGCTCGCGGTGGCCGCGGACGTCACCGACACCGCGGCCGTCGAGCACCTGATGTCGGCGACCGGCGAGCGGTTCGGCCGGATCGACGCCCTCGTGAACAACGCCGGGCGGCCCGTCGCGACCCCCGTCGCCGAGCTCACCGACGCCGACTGGGCGGCGGCGCTCGACGTGAACCTGGGCAGCGCCTTGCGCTGCGCGCGCGCCGCACTCCCCCTCCTTCGCAGGTCGGAGTCACCGGCGGTGGTCATGATGGCCTCGGCTGCCGCACTGATCGGCATGGCCGGCCGGGCGGGCTACGGCGCGGCCAAGGCGGGCGTCACGGGGCTGACCCGGGTCCTCGCCGTCGAGTGGGCGGAGTACGGCATCCGGGTCAACGCCGTCGCGCCGGGCTATGTGCGGACCGCCGGGTTCGACGAGCGGATCGGCGTCGAGCGGGGCCGGGTCTACGCCGAGCGGGTGCCCCTCCGTCGACTCTGCGCGCCGGAGGAGGTGGCTTCCGCGATCGCGTTCCTGGCCTCCCCCGAGTCCTCCTACGTCACCGGCCAGACCCTCGCCATCGACGGCGGCCTGACGGTCCGCGGCGAGGGATGACGGCCGTTGACACCCTCCCGGACCAGTCATAGGGTCGGTTCAACAAACAGTTGTTTGGGTCCGTGACGACGTCGACACGAGGAGCCACATGGGCAAGCTGGACGGCAAGGTCGCACTGATCACCGGCGCCGGCCGCGGCCAAGGCCGGGCACACGCGGTGAAGCTGGCGTCCGAGGGTGCGGACATCATCGCCCTGGACATCTGCGCACCGATCGCGAGCGTGCCCTACGAGCTCGCGAGCCAGGCCGACCTCGACGAGACCGCCAAGCTGGTCGAGCAGCTCGACCGCCGGATCGTCGCCCGCGCCGCGGACGTGCGGGACCGCGTCCAGGTCGCCGAGGCCGTCCAGGCGGGCGCGAGCGAGCTCGGCCGCCTGGACATCGTGGTGGCCAACGCGGGCATCTGGTCCGCCGCCCCGTTCGTCGACATGACCGACGAGATGTACCGCGACATGATCGACGTGCAGATGCACGGGCCCTACAACACCTGCAAGGCCGCCGTGCCGATCCTGCTCGAGCAGGACCAGGGCGGCTCGATCGTGATCATCAGCTCGACCGCCGGGATGCGCGGGTTCCCCAACCAGGTGCACTACAACATGGGCAAGCACGCGGTGGTGGGTCTCATGCGCACGCTGGCGAACGAGCTGGCGCCGAAGTTCATCCGCTGCAACACGATCCACCCGAGCTCCACCAACACGAAGATGATCCAGAACGAGGCCATCTGGAGCGCCTTCGCCCCGGGCGTCGAGAACCCCACGGTGGACGACTTCGGGGACACGTTCACGGCGATGAACCTGCTGCCGATCCCGTGGATGGAGCCGGGCGACATCTCCGACGCGGTGGCCTGGCTGGCGTCGGACGAGTCCAAGTACGTCACGGGCGTCACGCTGCCCGTGGACGCAGGGTATCTCGCCAAGTACAACTGACCCGGGGCGGGCCGGCCGCCAGGATCACCCTCGGGGAGTCGACGACGATGAACCGCATGCTGACCCGTACCACCGTCGCCGAGCGGCGCGCCGCCCTCGCGCGGCGGCGACCGAGGTGGACGCCGCGGACCACGGCGCAGCTGCTGGACGCGGCCGCCGCCGAGCACCCGGACCGGCCCCTCCTGCTCACCGACGGGGCCCCGGTCACCTACGAGGCGATGGCGGGATGGTCGGCCCGCCTCGCCGCCGGCCTGGTCGCCCGGGGCGTCTGCCCGGGCGACCACGTCGCGCTCGACCTGCCCAACGGCCCTGAGGCGGTCGCGCTGCGCTTCGCAGTCGCCCGGCTCGGGGCGGTCGCGGTGCCGCTCAACACCGCGCTGCGCCATGCCGAGCTGCGGTACTCACTGCACCAGTCGGACTCGGTCCTGCTCGTCACGGTCGCCCGGTTCCGGGACGTCGACCACCTGTCCGAGCTGGACCGGATCGCGCCGGGCTGGGCCACGCGCCCCGGACGCGCCGGGGGCGACGCGCTCCCGCTCCTCAGGGACGTCGTCGTTGTCGGCCCGGCTGATCGCGGCGTCCCGTTGGGTGCGTTGGAGAGCTGGGGCGTCCCCGCGACCGAGGTGCGGCGGCGCACCGCCGCCGCCGACCCGTTCGCCCCGTCGGACCTGATCTACACCTCCGGCACAACGGGCGACGCCAAGGGCGTGCTTCTCACCCACGACGCCGTCCTCCGCACGGCCCACGCCAGCGCCCACACCCGCGCGTTCGCGGACGGGTGGCGGATGCTGTTCGCGCTACCGCTCTTCCACGTCTTCGGCTACGTCGAGGGCCTGCTGGCCGTCATGGCCGTGGCCGGGGCGGTCCGGATGCAGGACGTGTTCGACGCCGACCGCATGCTCGCCGACCTCGGCGAACACCGGATCGACGAGCTGATGTGCGTGCCCGCGATGACCACCGTCGTGCTCGAGCGCGCCCGGCACGTCGCCTACGACGCGACCTCGCTGCGCACCGTGTTCAGCTCCGGTGGCGCCCACCCGCCCGGCATCTGGTCGGCACTGCGCGCCGCCTTCGGCGCCGAGGAGTGCTACACGGCCTACGGGCAGACCGAGACCACGGCGTCGACCGTCTGCACCCGCCCCGGTGACGAGGAGGAGCGGCTGTCCGGCACCAACGGCACCGGCAAGCCCGCCGGTGTGGCGGGCGAGCCGGGGCTGGGCGGCACGCTCGCCGAGTACTCCGTGATCGACCCGGACACCGGCGCCCACCTCGGCCGCGGGGTCCGCGGCGAGCTCGTGGTCCGCGGCCCGATCGTGACCCGCGGCTACTACCAAAAGCCCGCCGAGACGGCCGCGGCCTTCACCGCCGACGGCTGGTTCCGCACCGGCGACCTCGGCCTGCTCGACGAGCAGGGCTACCTCGTGCTGACCGGCCGCCGGAAGGAGTCCTACCGGTGCGGCGGCGAGCTGGTGCTGCCCGGCGAGGTCGAGCGGACCCTCGCTGCGCACCCAGGGGTCGCGGAGGCCCACGTGGTCGGGCTGCCGGACGACCGGATGGGTGAGGTCGGCTGTGCGTGGATCGTGCCGCGCGACCCCACCGCCCCACCCACCGCAGCCGAGATCGTCGACTTCTGCCGTGATCGCCTGGCCCGGTTCAAGGTCCCGCGCACGGTCCAGTTCTCCAGCGCCGAGGACCTGCCCCGGACGGCGACCGCCCGGGTGCAGAAGTTCGTCCTCGTCGAGCGGGCGCTCAGCCGAACCGCTCGCGCAGCTCCCGCTTGAGCACCTTGCCGTAGGCGTTGCGCGGCAGGGCGTCCACCCAGACGACCCGCTTCGGCACCCGGTAGCCGGCGAGGGCCGTGCGGGCACCGGTGATGATCGCGGCGTCGTCCCGCTCCGGTCCATCGGGGACGACCACTGCGGTCACGGCCTCGCCCCAGATCCGGTCGGGCAGACCGACGACCGCGACCTCCCGGACCTGCGGCAGGCGGACCAGCACGTCCTCGACCTCGCGGGCATACACGTTGGACCCGCCGGTGACGATCATGTCCTTCACCCGGTCCACGATGTACAGGTAGGAGTCCTCGGTGAGGTAGCCGACGTCCCCGGTGTGCAGCCAACCTCCCGCGAGCGTCGCCGCGGTCGCGTCCGGCCGATTCCAGTAGCCGCTCATGGTCTGCGGTGCGCGCGCCAGGATCTCCCCCGCCTCGCCCGCGGGCAGGTCGTGGTCGAACTCGTCCACCACCCGGAGCTCGACGCCGGGCAGCACCCGGCCCGCGGACCGGACGAGGGAGGACTCCGGGTCGGCCAGCGCCCGCCGGTGGTCCGCCTCGTCGAGCACCGTGAAGAACATCGGGGACTCCATCTGGGCGAACGACTGCACCAGCCGACCGGCGAACCGCTCGGCGGCCTCCCGCAGGGTCCCGGGGTCGATTGGGGAGCCCGCGTAGTACAGCCGGCGCAGGGTGTCCGGCGGGGCCCAGCCCGCGGGCAGCGCGTCGAGAAGCATCCGGATCATCGAGGGCACCACGAACATCCCGGTGACGCCGTGCTCGTCGACCAGGGTGACGGTGCGGGCGGCGTCGTAGCTGCGGCACAACAGGTTCAGCCCGCCCCGGCGCAGCGTCGGCAGCAGCAGGAACCCGGCGCCGTGGGTCAGCGGCGCGACGTGCAGGGTGATCTCGTCGTCGCCGTAGGACAGGACCTCCTCGGTCCGGTCCGCCACCCGCTCCCACGACCGGTGGGTCAGCACGACGGCCTTCGGCGCCCCGGTCGTCCCGCTCGTGTACATGAGGCTGGCGGGGGCCTCCGGGTCGCTCGGCACCGGCTCGCCGAGCGGGGCGCCGAGGCCGGCGAGGTCGTCGAGCGCGCCGGCGTCCGCCTCGAGCACCGTGAGCCCCTCGACGTCCGGGACCCGGTCCCGGAACTCGCCCGCGGTGACCAGCACGCGGCTGCCGGAGTCGGTGAGCATATGCAGGTAGTCCTCACGCACCAGCCGCACGTTCAGCGGGACGACGACGAGCCCCGCCGCGATCGCGCCCAGGTAGGCCTCGACGTAGGCCAGCGAGTTGTTCAGCAGCAGCGCGACGCGGTCACCGGCCTCCAGCCCGCTCGCGCGGAAGCCGCCGCCGATCGCCGCAGCCCGGTCCCAGAGCGCGCCGTAGTCCAGCCTCTCGTCGGTGTCCAGGTCGTGCAGGCACGGCAGCCGCGGGGACCGCAGAGCGGTGGCGCGCAGGATCTGGGCCGCGGTCGCGGCGGTGCGGGTCGGGGCGGCGGTGTCCGTCATGCCTGCGGACGCTAGGCGCGCCCCACCGGGGGATGATAGGGAGAAACCGAAAAAACGAGTGCTTGTTCTTGGAGGATCTCCATGCCGGTCGCGACCGAGGCGTTGCTCACCGAGGTCGCGGGCCGCCTGACCGCGGACACCGACGAGCTCGTCGCCCGCCAGCTCGCGGCGCTGCGCCGCCATCCCGCATACGACCCGGTCCCCCAGGACGACCTGCGCCGCTCCTGCCGGCGCAACGTGCAGCGGGTCGTCGCGACCCTGACCGACCGGCCCGCCCTGTCCGGGATCGAGGAGGACGAGCGCGAGTCGGGGCAGCGACGGGCGCGCCAGGGGGTGCCCGCCGACGCCGTGGTCGAGGCGTACCGCGCGGTGATGGCCGTGCTCCGGGACGCGTTCGTCGACGCCGCCTCCGAGAGCGGGGCCGACCCCCGGGCCGTCCTCGCGGTCGCCACGCGCCTCTGGGACCTGACCGACCGCTACTCCGGGGTGCTCGTCTCCGCCCGCCAGCAGGTGGAGATCGACAGTGCCCGGCGGGACGAGCGGCGGCGAATCACATTCGTGCAGCGCCTGCTGGGCGGCGGGATCGATGCCGCCGAGCTCGGCACGGTCGGGGCGGCACACGGGCTGCGCACCGGGGAGCGGTACCGCGTCGTGCGCGCCCGCGACCCGCTCGACCCCCACCGGATGGCCCGCCACCTCGAGCACCGGGACGCGCGGGCGCTGATCGCCCCGCTCGACGGGGACGTGGTGGGCCTGCTCACGACACTCCCCGAGCCGTTGGCCGACAGCGTGATCGCGGTGGCCGGACCGGTCACGCTCGCCGAGGTCGGCGGAGCCTTCGCGGACGCCACCCGGGTGCTCACGGTGGCGCTGCGGTACGGGCGGACCGGGGTGGTGGACAGCTCGTCGCTGTCCGTGCGCGTCGCCGTGGAGCAGGAGCGTGAGCTCGGCGAGCAGCTGCACCGGCGCTACCTGGCGGACCTCCTGAGCGGGGGGCTCGGGTCCGTCGCGCTGGTCGAGACGGTCGCGCGGTGGCTGCGGGAGCAGCGCTCGGTGCAGGCAACGGCCCGCGCACTCTCGGTGCACGAGAACACCGTGCGTTACCGGTTGAGCCGCTTCGCCGAGACCGTGGGCGCGAACCTCGCCGACACCGACGTCCTCGTCGAGGTGTGGTGGGCGTTGGAGTACGCACACATCCGATCCGAGTGATGCCTTCACCTACGAACGAACAGTTGTTTATAGTCGGACCAGCACCTCCCTACGAGAAGAGCGCCGATGCCACCCTCACGCACAAGCTCGCGCGCGCCCACGGGCGCCACGCCGCGCGAGGCGATCCTGAGCGCCGCCACGGAGCTCTTCGGCGAAAACGGGTACACCGGCACCTCGATGCGGGACATCGCGACCGCCGTCGGCGTATTGCCGGGCAGCCTCTACGCCCACATCCAGAGCAAGGACGCGGTGCTGCTCGAGATCATCGAGGGCGGCGTCGACCGGTTCGTCGCCGCCGCGGACGAGATCGAGGCACAGCGCCCCCCGGCCACCGAGGCCCTGCGGCTCGCCGTCCGCGCGCACCTGCGCATCGTGGCGGACAACCCGGGCCGCACGCTGATCGTCTTCCACCAGTGGCGCTTCCTGACCGAGCCACATCGGACCCGACTGCGGGAGAAGCGCCGCAGCTACGAGAAGTTCTTCACCCGCGCGGTCGCGGCGGGCGTGGCGAGCGGCGAGTTCTCCGCCGACGTCGACGTGAAGGTGGCCGTTCTGGGCTTGCTCGGCGCCCTGAACTGGACCCCGGAGTGGTACTCGCCGGACGGTCCTGCGACCCCGGACGAGCTCGCAGCCAAGCTGGCCGACGCCCTGCTCGGCGGGCTGCGCGCCCGCTCCTGAACGCGGCTGCGAGTGCGGTCCTTGTGAGCCATGACCGACGGCTGATACGTTCCCAACAAACGATTGTTCAAGCAGAAGGGCGACTCCGATGGCGCTGATCGCTCCGTCGTTCGACGACTACGCGACGAAGTACGAGACCATCCGACTGGAGCGGGACGAGGCCGGCGTTCTGCAGGTGACCCTGCACTCGGACGGCAAGAGCCTGGTGTGGACGCCGCAGGTGCACGACGAGCTCGCCTACTGCTTCACCGACATCGCCTGCGACGCCGAGAACCGGGTCGTGGTGCTGACCGGCGTCGGTGACTCGTTCTGCTCCGAGATCGACTTCACCAAGTTCAGCCTCGGCACCGCCAAGGACTGGTCGCAGATCATCTTCGAGGGCCAGCGGCTCCTGCAGAACCTGATGAACATCGAGGTCCCGGTCATCGCGGCCATCAACGGCCCAGCGACCGTGCACCCCGAGATCCCGGTGCTGTCGGACATCACCATCGCGTCGAACACCACGACGTTCGCCGACTCCCCACACTTCGCGAACGGAATCGTCCCCGGGGACGGCGCGCACATCTGCTGGACCCACGTGCTCGGCCCGCAGCGCGGCCGCTACTTCCTGCTCACCGAGCAGACCCTCGACGCCGAGCAGGCGCTGGCGTTCGGCGTGGTCAACGAGGTCGTCGCGCCCGAGCAGGTCCTCCCCCGCGCCCGCGAGATCGCGGCGCGGATCGCTGCCAAGCCGCCGCTGGGCGCCCGCTACACCCGCGTGATGCTCACCCGTGAGATCAAACGGCTCATCCACGAGCAGCAGGGCATGGGTCTGACCCACGAAGCCCTGGCCGCGCTCTCCCTCTGACCCCCTCTGACTCAGGACGGCACGTTGAGCGAGCAGACCTTCAACCGGCTGCGGCACACCTTCGACGACTTCGCGTTGAACGACAGCGTGGAGACCGCGGGCCGGACCGTCGACATCGGCGACATCACCACGTTCGCCGGACTGACCGGCGATCACTATCCCTTGCACACCGACGAGGAGTTCTGTCGATCGACGCCTTTCGGCGGAAGGATCGCCCACGGCCCGCTCACCTACGGGTTCGCCGTCGGCCTGGTGGCTCGGTCCGGGTTCCTCGGCGACGCGATCGTCGCGTTCCTGGAGTGTCAAGGCCTCACGGCCCTCGCACCGGTTCGGCCCGGGGACACCATCCGCGTCCGAGCGGCGGTTGCGCTCGCTGTGCCGAGCCAGGACCCGAAAAAACCATACGGGAAGTTGCACATCGACTATCTCGTGCTCAACCAGAAGGACGAGCAGGTCATGCGATTTCGCATGGTCCTCCTCGCTCGACGCGATATCCAGGAGGACAACGGTGAGTGACACCGAGCCGGTGTTCATCGGCATCGGCGAGCAGCCGTCGGGCCGTTACCCGAACCGCCCGTTCATGGGCGACCTCGTCCGGGTCGGCGTCGCGGCGGTCAAGGACGCCGGGCTGACGATGACCGACATCGACACCATCCTGCTCATCCCCTGCCTGCACTCCCCCGCCGACCAGGCCGATCTGGTCTTCTCGCGGATCGTCGAGGAGCTGGGGCTGAACAAGAAGGTCAAGTGCCAGTACATGGTCCACTCCGGTGGATCGACCAGTGACAACACGATCCGGACCGCGGCCGGCCTGATCGACAGCGGGCACGCGAAGAACGTCCTGGTGCTGCAGGCCGAGAAATGGGGCTCCGCCCCGGTCACCGAGATGATCGACATGCTCACCGCGAACGGGATCCCCCGCGAGTGGGAGAAGCAGTCCGGGGTCAGCTTCAACGCCGTCGGCGCGCTCATCCAGCAGCGGTACATGTTCGAGAGCGGGTCCACGCCGGCCGACATGGCGTCGGTCTGTGTGGCGCTGCGGGACTGGGCGAACCTCAACCCCAACGCCATGTACAAGGACAAGAAGCTCACCGTCGAGCAGGTCCTCGGCTCCAAGATGATCACCGACCCGATCCGGGCCTTCGAGTGCCCGATGCTGGCGGACGGGGCGTGCGCCCTCGTGCTCACCAGCCGGAGCAACGCCCGCGCGCTCGGCAAGGACAGGGTTGTGCGGATCGCGGGCGAGGGCGGCGTGGTGTCGCACTACAGCATCGGCCAGGAGCGCGAGGTCGGGAAGCTCGGCTGGGAGCTCGCGGGGCCCGCGGCCTACGAGATGGCGGGCTGGGGTCCGGAGGACGCGGACATCGCCGAGATCTACGACTCCTACGCCGCGGTCCTGACCAGCGGTCTGGAGGGTCTCGGGCTGGCGCCGAAGGGCGAGGCCGCACGGATGTTCGCGCGCGGCGAGTTCTCCCCGGGCGGGCGGCTGCCCGTCAACACCAACGGCGGGCTGCTGTCCGCCGGGCACACCGGCGTCGGCGGGGGCACGGCGCTGCTCACCGAGGGCGTCCGACAGCTGCTCGGTCGCGCAGGCTCCGAGCGCCAGGTCGAGGGCGCCACCCGCGCGGTCCTGGGCGGATCGGGCGGCACCTACATGGACTCGCAGGTCCTCCTGCTGGAAGGGGTTTCGGCGTGACGAGCTCGAACGAGGCCGGCATGGACGCGCTGACCGAGCCCTACCGCGAGGCCCTGCGCCGCGGCGAGCTCGTGGTGCAGCACTGCAAGGCGTGCAACCGGAACATCATGTACCCGCGGCACCTGTGCCCGTTCTGCTACGAGGACCAGCTGGACTTCGTGCCCGGCCCGACCACCGGGGTCCTGCACAGCTTCGCCGTGCACCGCGTCGGCTCGCCGACCGGGTTCGAGGACCAGCTCCCCTACGCCGTCGGGATCGTCAAGCTGGAGGGCGACGTCCAGTTCCTGGCCCGCCTCTGGCCGGACGCCGAGGGCGACTGGGGCCAGTACACCCTCGACGGTGAGGTCGTCTTCCGCCCCGCCGACGCCGAGGAGATGACGGCTCGGCCGGTGCCCTGGTTCGGCCTGGCCTGAGGCAGGACCCGGGGCCGCGCACCGCGTCGGGCGGTGCGCGGCCCGTTCATGCTGGGAGAGAACGTGATCGGAGTAGGGATCGTCGGGCTGAGCGCGGCCCGCGGATGGGCGGCGCGGGCTCACCTGCCCGCGCTGCGGGCCCAGCCGGAGCGGTTCGCGGTCCGGGCGTCGTGCGCGAGCAGCCCGGAGTCCGGGCGGGCGGGCGCCGAGGCCCCCCCCCGGGCGCGGGGGGGGCGGGGGCCCGCCGCCGGGGGGGCGGCCCCCGCCGCGCGGGGCGGGG
>NZ_JBEZDN010000007.1:0-32399 GCF_040648315.1 Pseudonocardia sp. NPDC049154 | reverse complement strand
GTCGCGCCCCGACCACCCGCTCCTCCCAGCAGAAGTCGACCGAGTTCGTCTGGGACGAGGAGGAGTCCGAGGCCCTGCGCCAGGCCTGCACGGACGCCGCGGAGCTCGCCGCCCGCCCGGACGTCGACCTGGTGGTCGTCACGGTCAAGGTGCCGCACCACGAGGAGCTCGTCGGTGTCGCGCTCGCCGCGGGTAAGGCCGTGCTGTGCGAGTGGCCGCTGGGCAACGGGACGGCCGAGGCCGAGCGGATGACCATTGCGGCACAGGGGGTCCCGGCCTTCGTCGGGCTCCAGGCGCGGTCGGCGCCCGCAGTCGGGCAGGTCCGGGAGCTGGTGCTGAGCGGCGCGGTCGGCGAGGTCCTGAGCACCACGGTGGTCGGCACCGGCGGGCGCTGGGGCGCGAGCGTCGACCGGGAGGGCCGCTACCTGGTGGACGCCGCGAACGGCGCCACCCTGCTGACCATCCCCTTCGGACACACGCTCGACGCCGTCTGCTCGGTCCTCGGCGAGCCCGACCGGATCGGCGGCGTCCTCGCCACCCGACGTCCGCAGGTCGTCCTCGAGGAGACCGGCGAGCGCATCCCGATGACCGCCGAGGACCAGGTCGCGGTCACCGCGACGCTCGGTGGTGCGGTCGCCACGTTCCACTACCGCGGCGGCACGGACGCCGGCACCGGGTTCCGGTGGGAGATCCACGGCACGGACGGCACGGTCGTCGTCCGCGGGGACACCGGTCACCTGCAGTACGGCGCCGTCGAGATCCTCCTCGCGCGCGGCGGCGGCCCCCTGGAACCGGTCGTCCCGGCGCCGCCCCGGGTGCCCACCGAGCACGGTTCCCCCGCCCACGTCGTCGCCCAGGCCTACGCCGCCCTGGCGGACGACCTGGCCGACGGGGGCCATCGCGTCCCCACCTTCGCCGACGCCCTGACGCGCCACCGCACCCTCGACCTCATCCGGAGCGCAGCGCACGAGTAGGAGCACCATGGACAGCATCCGACGGGTCATCACCGGCATCGACGTGACCGGGAAGTCGATCGTCGTGAGCGACGAGCAGGTCCCCGGCATCCGTCCGCCGATCCTCGGCGGCGCCACCCTGATCGACCTGTTCGGCGAGGACGCCGTCCCGACCGTGCCGAACGACGGCAGCCACGACGAGTCCCGCCGCTACTTCCCTGCGGGTCCCGCGGGGTACCGGTTCACGCTGTTCAGCTACCCGCCGCAGGGCGAGATGACCGTGCCGGACGACCTCGAGGCCGCGGTGGCCGAGAGCGCGCGGCTCGCACCCGGTCTCGAGGACGCGGTGTCCTCGCCGGACGGCTGGCACTACACCCCGACCGTCGACCTGGAGTACGTGATCGAGGGCGAGTTCACCCTCTACCTGGACGAGGGCGCGAGCGTGACGCTGCGCAAGGGCGACTCGATCGTGCACTGCGGCGAGAAGCACTCGTGGGTCAACACCGGCACCACCCAGGCCACCATGCTGCTGGTCTTCATCGGCGCCCACCAGGACGAGGACCGGTTCGGGAAGTACAGGATCACGCACCCGTGAACCGGGGCGGGCGGCGCTCGGCGAAGGCCGCCCGCCCCTCCCGCGCGTCCTCGCTGGTCTGCAGCAGGGCCAGCATGACCGCCTCGGCGCGCAGGCCCTGGGCGAGGTCGAGGGACCGCGACCGGACCGCGAGCTCCTTGGTGGCCTGCACGGCGAGCGGGGCGTTCGCCGCGATCACCTCAGCCTTGCGCCGGACCTCGTCGAGCAGCCGCTCGCGCGGGACCACCGCGTTGACCAGGCCCCACTCCTGCGCGGTGGCCGCGTCGATCCGTTCGCCGGTGAGCAGCAGCTCCATCGCGCGGCAGTGCGACAGCGACTCCGCGGCGCGCTGGGTGCCGCCGTTGCCCGGCAGCAGGCCGCGCGTGACCTCCGGGAGGGCGAAGGTCGCCTCCGGGCAGGCGTAGCGCAGGTCCGTGGCGAGCAGCAGCGTCATCCCGCCGCCGAGGCAGTAGCCGTTGACCGCGGCCAGCACCGGCTTCCACACCTCGAGACCGCGGTTGAGCAGCTGCCCGCGCTGGGTCAGCATCGCCTCGCCCAGGCCGCCGCCGGCCGTCCCGGGATCGTGCAGGTCCGCGCCGACGCAGAAGGACCGCTCCCCCGCCCCCGTCAGCACGGCGACCCGCACGGCGGGGTCGTCCCGGACGCGCTGCCACACCACGGACAGCTCGGCGTAGGCGGCGGCGTCCAGGGCGTTGAGCTTCTCCGGCCGGTCCAGCGTGACCAGCGCGACCCCGTCGGAGAGCTCGAACCCGATCGTCACGACCGCGGCTCGGAGATGCTCTCGTACCACCAGGTGCGCAGGTCCGGGTCCATGGCCGGGGACATGACGAGCTTGGGTGTGCGCCCCGCGGCGAGTGCCTCCGCGCGTTCGCGTCGCGCCAGGTCGAACAGCGCCGAGTCCGCCCGCTCCCGGTCCTCCACCTCGTAGAGCGCCAGGTAGCGGTACGGCGCGTCCGGCGTGTCCCGGGTCATCCGGGCGTCGTCGGCCAACCGGAAGCGCTGGGCGAGGACGAACCCGTCGATCGCCAGGATCTCGTCCAGGTGGTGCTCGGTGTACCAGGCGTTGTACTCCTCCTCCCGGCCGTCGACCGGGTTGGAGAAGACCAGCAGGATCCCGCGGCTCACGGGCGGGTCGCCTCGCGCTCGCGCTGCCACTGCTCCTTGGCCGCCGCCCGGGCGGCCGTGGTGGCGGCCCGGTTGTCGTCCGACTGAGACAGGACGTGCTCGTAGGAGCCCAGGACGGGTTCCAGCGAGCCGTCGAACCGCGGGATCACCCGCTCGGCGAACAGCTCGTAGCTGCGCAGGGTGTCGCTCCAGTTCGCGAAGTCGATGCCCTGGAACAGGTACGTGCCGAAGCCTCCGGTCCGGTCGAGCAGCCGCTGGATCTGCGCGGCGGCCATGTCTGCGGTCCCGATCGAGGCGCGTCCACTGGAGTTGAGCGTCTCCACCAGCTCGGCCGTGGTGTCCGGGACGGCGATGGCCGAGGGCGAGATGTGCGAGAGGTACTCGTACTGCCAGCGCAGCCCGTGCTCGCACTGGCGGACGGCCTCGGCCTCGGTGTCCGCGACGTGCATCGGGCCCATGAGCCGCCAGTTCGACCGGTCGATCGTGTGACCGGTGCGCGCGGCCTCCTCGTTCATGATGTCCCAGTGCACCGGCAGCTGGTCGTTGCCCGTCGGGTCCGTCGCGGCGAGGGACAGCAGGCCGAGGCCGTGTCGGCCCGCCAGCTTCGGGCCCGACGGCGACACCGTGCCGACCACCGAGACGTCGAGCTTCCCGTGGAAGGGCCGCAGCTGCAGCACCGCGTCCTGCAGCGTGACCCAGTCCGCCTTGTGGCTCACCGTCTCCCCCGCCAACAGGCGCAGGATGATGTCCAGCGACTCCTCCATGCGCGGCCGCAGCTCGGTGGCTTCCAGGCCGAACATCTTCGCGTCGGTGGGCAGCTGCCCGGGCCCCGCCCCGAACATCACCCGGCCGCGGGTCATGTGCGTGAGCTGAACGATCCGGTCCGCCACCTGGAAGGGATGGTGGTAGGGCAGCGAGATCACGCCGGTGCCGAGCCGGATCCGCTGCGTCCGCTCGGCCGCGGCGGCGATCATCAGCTCGGGCGAGGCGACGATCTCGGCCCCGCCGGAGTGGTGCTCGCCGAACCAGACCTCGTCGAACCCGAGCTGGTCAAGGTGCACGGCGAGCTCGATCGCGCGGCGGATGGCGACCGTCGGGCTCAGCCCGACGACGTTCTGCGGCGGCACGAACACGCCGAACTTCAGGGGGGTCATGCGGGTCCTCCAGAGGTGGACAGGGTGCGCAGCAGACCGGTGCGCTCGCCCGCGGCGTGCACCTGGTCGATCAGCCGGAGATGGGCGTCGACGGTACGGACGCTGGGTTCGCAGAGCAGGACGTCGACGCCCGCGTCGGCGTAGTCGGCGAACACGCCCGCCAGCCGCGTCGGGGACTCGGTGTCCAGCCTGCGGTCGTCCGCGCCGGGCTGGTCGGGCGGGTTCATCAGGCGGGAGACGACGAACCGGAAGTCCGGCGAGGCGCCCAGCCGCTCCAGCTCGGTGCGGGTCTCCCGGGCCTGGGGCGGCATGAGCTCGTGGCCGATCCAGCCGTCGCCCAGCGTCGCGGCCCGGCGCAGTGCGGGCTCGGAGTGCCCGCCCAGCAGGATCGGGACCGGCGCGGCGGGTCGAGGCACGAAGTGGACGGGCTCGGGGACGCTCACCACGTCGCCGTCGTAGGTGACCGGCGAGCCTGCCCAGGCCGCCCTCATCAGGGCCATGGTGTCCTCGGTCCGCGCCGCGCGGCGCGCCCACGGCACCCCGAGCGCCTCGAACTCCTCGCGGAGCCAGCCGATGCCGGCCCCGCACCACACCCGACCGCCGGACAGCACGTCGAGCGTGGCGATCTGCTTGGCCAGGACCAGCGGGTTGCGCTGGGGCAGCACGCACACGCCGACGGCGAGGACCAGGTCGGTGGTGACGGCGGCTGCCCAGGTCAGGGTGGTCCAGGCCTCGAGGGTGGTCTCGTCCATCGGACGGGGGTAGCGCCCGTCCCGCGTGGAGCCCGCGGTGGTGCTGCGGACCTCCCCCGCCGGGAACACGACGTGGTCGGCCACCCAGCCCGAGTGCATCCCGGCCTGGTCGGCGGCCTTCGCGACGGCGGCCAGCTGCTCACCGGTCACCCCCGCGCAGTGGTAGGGCAGCCGCACTCCGAGCTTCATTGCGGCCCCCGGTTGTAGTCGGGCTCGCGCTTCTCCAGGAAGGCGGCGACCCCCTCGCGGATGTCGTCGGTGTACTGCAGGGCGGTCACGGCCCAGTAGCCGGACGTGATCGCGGTCTGCAGGTCCTGGTTCCAGCCCGCCTTGAGCGCCTGCTTGGTCGCCTCGACCGCACGCCACGGGTTCCGGGCGATTCGCGCGGCCAGCGCCACGGCCTCGTCGATCAGTTCCTCCGGCTCGACGACCCGGTTGACCAGCCCGATCTCCTCGGCCCGGTCGGCGGTGATCACGTCCCCGGTGAGGAACAGCTCGGCCGCCATGCCGGACCCGACGAGCTTCGGCAGGAAGTAGGCGCCGCCGTTGCCGGGCGGCAGGCCCAGCTTGACGTAGGTCTCGCCGAGCTTGGCCCGCCGCGAGGCGATCCGGATGTCGCACGCCATCGCCAGGTCCAGCCCGCCGGCCGTGGCCCCGCCGTTGATCGCGGCGACCACCGGCAGCCTGCTGGCGGTGAGCCGCTGGGTGACGGGGTAGAGCGCGCGGGCGTTGAACGGCTCGTGGGTGCGCGGGAGCACCTCGGTGAGGTGGTGCTGCATCGCGTGCAGGTCCGCCCCGGCGCAGAACACCTTGCCGGCGCCGGTCATGACCACCGCGCGGATGCCCGGGTCGGACTCCAGGTCGTCGAAGGCCCGGGCCAGGTCCGCCGCCAGCTCGACGACGACGCCGTTGCCCTGTTCCGGCCGGTTCAGGGTCAGCAGCGCGACCCCCTCGGCCGGGAACTCGTAGAACAGTGTGTCCATGTCGATGCGCTTCACGACAGGCGCTCCAGGACGGTCGCGACGGTGACCGCGTAGCCGCCGCCCATCCAGCCGCCGCAGTTCACGGCCAGGCCGAGCCGGGCGCCCTCGACCTGCCGGGCACCGGCCCTGCCGCGCAGCTGCGTGGCGAGCTCGGCGATCTGGGCCAGCCCGGTCGCGCCGAGCGCGTGACCGCGGCTGATCAGGCCGCCGCTGGTGTTGACCGGCATCCGGCCGCCGAGCTCGGTCTCGCCGCGGCGGACGAGCAGGTGCTCCTCACCCTTCTCGCACAGCCCGATCTCGCCGTACTGCAGGAGCTCGGCGGGAGCGGCGGCGTCGTGCAGCTCGACCAGGTCGACGTCCGCCACCGGCACCCCGGACACCTCGACGGCAGCCGCGCTCGCCTCGGTGACCGGCGGCGCCGTCCGCCCGCCCCGCAGGGCGCACGCGCGCACCAGCAGGGTCTCGGCATCCGGCAGGTTAGCCCGGGCGTAGTCCGCGGAGCACACCAGGGCCGCCGCCGCGCCGTCGGTCAGCGGCGAGCACATCGCCAGCGTCAGGGGCGGGACGATCGTGCGACTGGCGAGCACCGCCTCGATCGTCTGCGGGGTCTGGAACTGGGCGAGCGGGTTGTGCGAGGCGTTCGTGCGGTTCTTCACCGCCACCCGCGCGAAGTCCTCCGCCGTCGCGCCGTTGCGCGCCAGGAAGTCCCGGGCCTCGGCGGAGTAGAAGTCCATCAGGATGGACTTCGTCCAGTCCTCGTCCGGCCCGGCCTCACCGATCTCGGAGATGTCCGTGGAGCCCCGCAGCGCCTTGAACGAACGGACCTTGTCCTCGCTGGTCAGCTGCTCCACGCCGACCGCGAGCACGACGTCGGCGAAGCCGCCCGACACCGCCTCGACGGCCATGTGCAGGGCCGAGCTGCCCGAGGCGCAGGCGTTCTCCACGTTGATCAGCGGCACGCCCGCCAGCCCGTGGTGGCGGAACGCGACCTGGCCCTTGATCATGTCCTGCTGGGTGACGGTGGCGGCGACGGCGTTGCCCAGGTACACCCGGTCGACCAGCTCGGGCGCCACGCCCGCATCCTTGAGGGCCTCGTCGGCCGCTCCGGTCGCCATGGCCCGCAGGCCCCAGCCCGGCGCCCGCCGGAAGGGGGTCATCCCCGAGCCGGCGATCACGACGTCACGCATGTGCACCCCGGTTCCGATCACAAACAAACAGTTGTTTCACGCTAACACCCGGTCCCTCCATCGGCAACGACCCAGTGCACGGGGCCCGGGGGCGTCGTCGAGACGACGCTCAGATCACGCCCTCGGCCCGCAGCTCCGCGATCCGCTCCGCGGACCGGGCCAGGTAGCGCCCGTAGACCAGGTCGTTGTCCGCCCCCAGCCCGGGCCCCGGATGCCGGACGCTGCCGGGGTGGTTGGTCATGGCGGGCACGACGCCCTGCATCCGGAGCGTTCCCAGCTCGGTGTCCGGCACCGAGACGACGCTCCGCCGCTCCTCGAAGAGCGGGTCCTCGAGAATGTCCCGGGCGGTGTGGATCGGCGCCGCGACGACGCCGAGCTCCACCATCGCGTCCAGGCACTCCTCGACCGTCCGCTCGCCGACCCACTCGGCGAGGAGGGCGTCGAGCCGGCCGCGACGCTCGTGCTGCTGCTCTCGCGTCGCGTAGTCCTCGGCCCGTTCACCCAGCAGCGCAGCGACCTTGCGCACCGCGCGCGGCGTTCCGGACGTGACGGTGAGCCAGCGGTCGTCCCCGGTCCGGTAGACGTTGATGACCGCGGCCGGGGCCACGGCGAGTCGGTTGCCCGCCCGGGTGGCGTCCCCACCGAGCTGGTCCTGCACGACGACCTGCCACTCGACCAGCCGGTACAGCGCGTCGTACAGGGCGAGGTCGATCCACTCCCCGTCGAACCCGGGATCGTGCGCCTTGCGGTAGAGCGCGGCCTGGACGGCGAACGCACCCATGAGGCCCGCCACCGAGTCGCCGTGCGAGAAGCCCGTGTGCACGGGCGGGCCGTCCGGGAAGCCGGTCAGCTCCACCACTCCGCTCATGGCCTCGGCGACCTTGCCGAAGCCCGGCTCGTCCCGACGCGAGGAGGTGGCCCCGTAGCCGGTCACCTGGAGCATGACGAGGTCGTGCTTCAGCTCGTGCAGGCTCGCCCAGTCCAGGCCCCACCGCTCCAGGGTGGACACCCGGAAGTTCGTGATCACGACGTCCGACCACCGCACCAGCTCGCGGGCCAGCCGCCTGCCCTCCTCGGTGCGGAGGTTCAGGGTGACCGACCTCTTGTTGCGGGCGGCGACCTTCCACCAGAGGTGGGTCCCGTCCTTGGCGGGCCCGGCCGACCGGTGCGGGTCACCCTCCCCCGGGTCCTCGACGTGGATCACCTCGGCACCGAGGTCCGCCATCAGCACCCCGGCGAGCGGTCCCGCGATGATGTGCGCGAACTCGACGACCTTGAGGCCGTCCAGCGCGGCAGCGCTCCTCACGCCTGGGCCAGGAACGGCTCGAGTGCGGCGAGGAACGCCGCCGGCTGCTCCTCCGGGATCCAGTGACCCGCCTCCTCGACGAGGGCGAACGACACGTCCGGACCCAGGTCGGGGCCCATGGCCTCGAGCAGGGGGGCGCTGTTGCTGCTCGCGCCCGCCACGAGCAGCACCGGGATCGCGAGCGGGGTGCGCAGCAGGCCCTTGTTGACCTCGGCGTCCTGCGGGAGGGCCCGATAGGCCTCGAACGCAGCCCGCATGCCGCCGGGCGCAGCGTAGGTGCGCAGGTAGACGTCCAGCGCGGGCATCACGAGATGCGGATGGTGGGCGCGCAGCTCGTAGAACTGCGTCAGGTACGCCCGCTCCCGGCCCGCCACCAGCATCTCGGCCACGTCCCGCGCCCCGTGGAAGGCCACGTGCCACACGCGCGGGTTGCTGCGCAGCTCCTCCCACGCCGCGGTGCCCGGCACAGGTGCGTCGACCAGGCCGAGCGCCCGGACCCGGTCGCGGTGATGGGCGGCGACCGAGTAGGCGACGAACGCGCCCATGTCGTGCCCGACCACGCGCAACCGCTCGCCGGGCGCAAGCACGTCGGCGAGCGCGACCACGTCGGCGGCCATGGTCGCCTTGTCGTAGCCGTCCACCGGACGGGCGCTGTCACCCGCCCCGCGGTAGTCCGGCGCGATCACCCGGTAGTGCTCGGCGAGCCGAGGAATCACCTCGCGCCACTCGTACCAGGTCTGCGGGAAGCCGTGCAGGAGCAGGAGCGGCTCCCCCGTGCCTGCGGTGACGTAGTGCAGCCGGGTGCCGTTGACGTCCGCCTTCCCGTGCACGATGTCGCTGCTCATCCTGTCCTGGACCCCCCGTTGACGTTGAGGAACACCCCGGACACATAGTCCGAGTCGGGCCCGGCGAGGTAGAGGGCGGCCCCCGCGACGTCGGCGGGCACACCGCGCGCGCCAGCCCTGCCGTGCGGCCGGAGCGGGACGTCCGCGGTGAACGCGGCGAGCTGCTCGGCGGTGAACGACTCGTGGATCTCGGTCGGGATCAGACCCGGGCAGATCGCATTGACGCAGATCCCGTCCGCGCCGAGGTTGAACGACAGCGTCGCGGTGAGCCCCAGCAGCCCCGCCTTCGACGCGGCGTAGGCGGGATGGGTCGAGGGCCGCCCGTTCAGCGCGGCGATCGACGCGACGTTGACGATCTTCCCTCGGCCCGCCGCCCGCATGTCCGGCAGGCAGGCGCGGATGCACCAGAACGCCCCGTCGACGTTGATCCGCATGATGCGGGACCAGCTCTCGTCGGTGACCTCCCAGGGCGGACACGGCTCGGCCACACCCGCGTTGTTGACCAGGATGTCGACCGGCCCGAGCCGCTCGCGCACGCCGGCCGCCGCCTTCTCGACGGCGACCGGGTCCGAGACGTCCACCCGGTCCTCCTCGGCCTCCGCGGACAGGTCCCAGGCCGCGACCCGGGCGCCCTCCGCGGTGAACCGGTCGACGATCGCCCGGCCCAGGCCGCGCGCGCCACCGGTGACGACCGCGACGCGCCCCTCGAGCAGGCCGGCCATCAGCCGATCAGACCCAGCTCGTACCGGCCGACATAGTCGAAGAGCTGGTTGGTCGTGAACGAGTGCAGGTACCCGGCGCGAGCGTCCCGGTAGAGCCGCTCCAGCACGTGACCACGTCGGAACGACGAGCCACCGACCAGCCGGAACGCCTCGTCGGTGACGCTCATGGCCGCCTCGGTGGTGGCGACCTTGACGGTGTCCCAGCGCGGCTTGCGCTCGGCCGCCGCCCACTCCTCGAAGCCCCCGTCGACCGCGATCCGCCCGGTCGCGTCGACGACGCGGTCGGCCACCTCGATCTGCCACCACATCCGGCCGAGCGCGTGCTGGACGTACCCGACCTGCTTGACGTCGGTGTCCTGGCCGCCCATGGTGGCGCCGAGGTGCTTGTCCTTGAGGATGTCCTTCGCGACCCGGTAGGCCTTGTCGGCCAGGCCGAGGTAGACCCCGGCGAAGCCCATCGCCGCCCACTCGGCCTCGCCGATCAGGCCCTGCCGGAAGTTGCCGCCGTACATGGCGGGCGTGGCCGGGGTGCCGTCGAGGACGAGCGTGTGGCTGCCCGTGCCGCGCATGCCCATGGTGTCCCAGGTGTGGTCGACCGTGAGGTTCGGCGAGTCCGTGGGGATGATGAAGACCGCCTCGCGCTGCGCGTGCTCCTTGAAGTCGGTGGGCAGCGACCCGTCCGCGTCGGTGACCGTGGCGTTGAGCGCGATCAGGTCCGAGCCCAGGACCAGGGTGGACCAGTTCTTCTTGCCGGTGATCCGCCAGCCGTCGCCGTCCGGGACGGCGACGGTGTCGGCGAGACCGGACAGCCCCGCACGTGCCTCGCTGAACGGCCCACAGAGGATCTTCCGCTCCTCCCCGACCGCCCGCATGATCCACTCGCGGACGGGCTCGTCCAGCGCGGGGCTGTTGCGGAAGATGCCGACCATCGCCTGGTGCATGTTGTAGGCCAGCGCGATCGACGGATCGCCGTTCGCGAGGATGCGCGCGACCTTCGACGCCGTCAGGATGTCGGCCCCGAGGCCGCCGTAGCGCTTCGGCACCGCCATCGCGGTGATCAGGCTCTGCTTGTAGGGCTCGACGGTCTCGGTCGGAAAGCGGTTCTCGTCGTCGACCTCGCGGCCCAGGGCGTCCCACGTCTTGGCGAGCTGCTCGGCCTGGTCGAAGAGCTCCGCCTGCTCGTCCGGGGTGATCTCGGGGGTGTGCTTGTTCACGGGGTCCTCTCGGGGTCGGTGCGGGTCAGCGGAGCGTGCGGAAGAACTCGCGGAGCTCGGCCACCACAAGGTCGGGCTGTTCGGCAGGCGGGTAGTGCCCGCCCTTCGGCATCACGGTCCAGCGCTGCAGGTTCACGGCGTCGGCCGCGACCTTGCGGGGCAGCAGCAGCAACTCCTTCGGGAACACGGCGAAGGCGGTGGGCACCTCGATCGCAGGCCTCCGGTCGTGCCGGGGCGGCGGCGGGGCACCGTTCGTGTAGTGCTCGTGGTAGATCCGCATCGACGATCCGATGGATCCGGTGAACCAGTAGATCGAGGCCGTCGTGCAGAGGAAGTCCCGGTCGAACAGGGCGAAGAAGTCACCGTCGTCCTTCCAGTCCCCCCAGTCCCTGCGCCGACCGAGGATCCACGCGGCCAGACCGACCGGGGAGTCGGTCAACGCGTAGGCGAGCGTCTGCGGCTCGTTGCGGTGCACCGTCGAGTGGCTCTGGATCGTCGGGCGGGCCAGCGCGGCCTGCTCGACCATCCACTTCTCGTCCGGGCCGAAGTCGTCCGCCGTGATCTCCCACAGCCGCACCCCGGGGATGTTCGGCAGGGTCAGCCAGGCCCCGATCACGTGTTCGGGGAACCCGTGCGCCACCTCGCCGCTGGTCGTGGAGCCCCAGTCCCCGCCGCCGACGGCGTACCGCTCGTAGCCGAGCACGTCGTGCATCAGGGTGTGCCAGTACTCGGCGATCTTGCGAGCGCCGAACCCGGTGTCGGTCAGCGGGGTGGAGAAGCCGAATCCCGGCATCGACGGCACCACGACGTCGAACGAGTCGGCGGGGTCGCCGCCGTACGCCGCCGGGTCGGTCAGCGGGCCGATCACCTTGCGCCAGTCCCAGAAGGTCCAGGGCCAGCCGTGGGACAGGATGATCGGGACCGGGTTCGAGCCCTTGCCCCTGGCGTGCACGAAGTGGATCGGCGTGCCGTCGATCTCGACCTTGTAGTTGGGCAGGTCGTTGATCTGCTTCTCCTGGGCGCGCCAGTCGTAGTCCTCCGCCCAGTAGCGCACCAGTTCCTGCAGCCAGGGCAGCTCGACGCCGTAGCTCCCCGTGGGATTTCCCGCGTCACCGGGCCAGCGGGTGTGGCGCAGCCGCTCGCGCAGCGCGTCCACCTCCGCGTCCGGGATCGCGACGGTGAACGGCTCCGGCCGCGTGACGGACCGTGTCATCGAGGACTCCTTCGTCGAAGGGGTGACACCCACCACCCTACAAACAACTATTTGTTTCGCCTAGGCGTGCCCGCGGACGGTCGCGAACGGGTCCGCCACGGTCGGCTGGCCCGCGTCGACCATCGTCGGCGAGGTGAAGGTCATGACGTGGAACTCCGCCTTGGGGAACCGGGCGAACGCGCCCTGCTGGCCCGCGAGGCTCGCAGGATCGAACGTCGAGAGGCCGTAGAGGTCCATCGGCGCGGCCTTCTCCAGGGCGTTCTTCATGGTCGCGCGCGTGACGTCGCCGTCGATAGACTCTGCGACGGTCATCGCGGCGTGGGCCGACAGCCAGGCGTTCAGCCCCGCGTACCGGCGCGTCGCGGGCGAGTCCTCGGCGCCGGCGGCGTCGAGCTCCTCGTGGTACTTCGCGATCCCCGGCACCGCCTTGTCGTCGGTGGACGGGAACGGCGCGGCGACGAGCATCCGGTTAGCCAGCTCCCCGATGCCCGCGGCCTCGGACTGGCCGAACGTGAACGCGGTGCCGGTGATGCGGGCCTGCAGGCCGATGGCGTCGGCGGCCTTGACGAAGGCCTGGAACCCGGCAGGGCCCAGAGCGACCGTGACGGACTCCGCGCCGGAGTCCTTGACCTGCTGGGCGTACGGCGCGTAGTCCGTGACCCCCTGTGCGGGGATCTTGATGATCGGCTTCACGTCGAGGCCGATATTGCGACCCACCTCCGACGCCGTCTCGGCCTGCCGGATGCCGATGGGCAGGTCGATCGTGGCGAACACGTAGCTCGACGCGCCGTCCGCCTTGGCGGCGTAGGGCAGCGTGGCATACGCGCCGTACGTGCCGCCGTGCAGCGGGAACTCGAACGGACTGGTGTAGTCGATCTCGGAGCCGGTCGAGACGAGCCCGATGTCCGGGATCTCCGCCTTCTCGATGACCGGCATCGACTGGGCGTTGTAGATGTCCACCCGCCCGACGATCGCGTCGACGCCCTCGGTGTCCGCCTGCCGCGCGCAGGCGACGGCCTGGTTGACCTCGCCGCGGGTGTTGCAGAAGAAGAACTCGACCGGCTTACCGTTCACGCCGCCGGCCTTGTTGACGGCGTCGACGGCGGCCCGGGCCCCCGCCTCGACGTCCGGATAGTTCGTCAGGCTGGAGCCGACGGAGGTGATCACCCCGACCTTGAAGGCGTCACCCCCGGAGCTCTCGGACCCACCTCCCGCACAGCCCGCCGCCATCAGCGCGACGGTCGCGCCGAGCACCGCGACGGCGCCCCCGCGAGAGCGCACAGAGAACCTCATCGTTCCTCCACAGTGGTATTCCCCGACACCTGGGCCCACCCCGGCGGGTGCCGGGGCGGGGCTCGCTATTTCGCGTACCGGTTCGCCGGGTAAGCGAGCCCGAGGTTCTCCCGCAGCGTGGTACCTGCGTACTCGTCCCGGACGAGCCCGCGCTCGCGCAGGATCGGCACCACGTGCTCGCAGAAGTCCGAGACGCCCTCGGGCACGTCGGAGATCTGCAGGATGAAGCCGTCGCAGGCGCCGGTCTCGTACCACTCCTGGAACTCGTCCGCCGCGGCCTCGGCCGACTTGGGGTAGATGTTCGTGCCGTTGAAGCCCTGCACCAGCTCGCGCATGGTCAGGCCCTGGTCCCGGGCCCGGGTGAGCATGTACTCCTGGTGCGCGCGAGGCATGCCCCGGGCGACCTCGGGCAGCTCGATCTCGGGGACGAGCTCGTCCATGTCGTACTGGGCCAGGTCGATGCCGAAGTACATCTCGGCGAAGTGGCGGGAGACGCCGTCGTCGAGCAGGGCCTGCATGCGCTCGTACTTCTCGTTCGCCTCCTCCTCGGTCCGCCCGATGACCGGGTTGATCGAGGCGAGCACCTTGATGCTGTCCGGGTCCCGGCCCGCGGCGACGGCCCCGTCCTTGATCTTCGTGTAGTACTCGCGCGCCCGGTCGATGCTCGAGTTGACCGAGAAGAGCACCTCGCCGTTGCGCGCGGCGAAGGCGATGCCGTCCGCCGAGGCGCCCGCCTGGCAGATCACCGGGTAGCCCTGCGGGGGCCGCTCCATGTTCAGCGGCCCGGCGACCTGGAAGTGCTCGCCCTTGTGGTCGAGCTTGTGGAACTTCTCGGCGTGGAAGAACTGCCCGGCCTCCTTGTCCCGGATCACCGCGTCGTCCTCGAAGGTGTCCCACAGGCCCTTGACCACGTCCAGGAACTCCTGGGCGCGGGCGTAGCGCTCGGGGCGCGGCGGGATGTGGTCCAAGCCGTAGTTCTGCGCCTGGTCGTCGGTGTAGCTCGTGACGACGTTCCAGCCCGCGCGGCCGTGCGAGATGTGGTCCAGGCCGCCGATCATTCGGGCCAGGTTGAACGGCTCGGAGAACGTCGTCGACGCCGTCGCCACGAGCCCGATCCGCTGGGTGACGGCGGCGAGGGCGGCGATCGTGGTGATCGTCTCCAGCCGGGCGCCGCGGGCGGTCTTGGCCAGGTAGTCGTTCGGCAGCGGCCAGGCGTCCAGCCGGTCGCCCAGGAAGATGATGTCGAGCTTCGCCGCCTCGGCCTCCTGGGCCATCCGCTTGTAGTTCTCGAAGCTCATCAGGTCGTCGCCCGTGCTGCCGGGCAGCCGCCACGCCCCGTGGTGGTGTCCGCCGGGCCACAGGAACAGCGCCCAGACGGCCGGGCCCTCGCGTCGTGCCATTGTCTCGTTCCTCTCTCAGCCCGAGGCCGCCAGGTAGGACGCCTCGATCTCCTTCACGCGGCCCGCCAGCTCGACGGCCAGGCCACTCAGCACGACCCGCCCGCGTTCCAGCACCAGCACCTGGTCGGCGATGCGCATGGCCTGGTCGACGTGCTGCTCCACCAGCACGACCGCGACCCCGGAGTCCGCCGCCGCCCGGACCGCCTCCAGCAGCCGGGTGACCACCAGCGGTGCCAGCCCGAGGGACAGCTCGTCCACCAGCAGCAGCCGCGGCGACCGGGCCAGCGCCCGGCCGAGGGTGACCATCTGCTGTTCACCGCCGGAGAGCAGGCCGGCTCGGCGATCGAGCAGGGGCTCGACCTCCGGGAACAGGGCCACGACGGCCGCGGGGTCACAGCGGCCGACGCGCAGGTTCTCCGCGACGGTCAGCTCCATGAACACCGACCGCTCCTCGGTCACGAACGCGACCCCGGCGCGCGCCCGCCGGTGCAACCCCCGCGGGGCGGGCGCCCCGAGAAGCTCCACCGATCCCGCCTCCGGCTCGAGCTCGCCCGCGAGGCCGAGGAGCGTGGTGGTCTTGCCCGCCCCGTTGGGGCCGAGGACGACGACCACCTCGCCGGCCCCGACCTCCAGATCGAGTCCCTCGACGACAGGCGGCCCCGTGTAGCCGAGGCTCAGGCCCCGCGCCACCAGCACCGGTCCACTCATCGTGTCTCCTCCCCCGCGCCCACGGCCGCGTGCTCGCCGCCCAGGTAGGCCCGGACGACCTCCGGGTCGCGGCGGATCTCCTCCGGCGTGCCCCGCGCGATCTGGTGGCCGAAGTTCAGGACCACCAGCTCGTCGCACACACTCATGACGAACGACATGTCGTGCTCCACGACCAGCACGCCGATCCCCCAGCCCTCGACCAGCCTGCGGATCGCCCGACCGAGCTCGGCGGTCTCGACGGAGTCCAGGCCGGCGGCGGGCTCGTCGAGCAGCAGGACCGACGGCTCGCCCGCGATCGCGCGGGCGATGGCGACGAGCCTGCGCCTGCCGTAGGGCAGCGCGGCGACCGTGGTGTCCAGGTCGGACTCCAGGCCCAGCTCCCGCACTGCGGCCAGCGCGGCCGGGGTCAGCGGGCTGCGTCGCGGCCGGACGAGGTCGGTCAGGTAGGTCCTGCCGCCCGCCGGGTCGCTCGCCACGGCGAGGTTCTCGCGCACCGTGCTGCTCTCGAACAGCTCCAGCGACTGGAACGACCGGCTGACCCCGGCACGGGTCCGTCGGTGCACCGGCCATCCGGTCACGTCCTCGCCGTCGAGCACCACCGTGCCCTCGGCCGGGGTGACGAATCCGGTGACTGCGTCGATGAGGGTCGTCTTACCGGCGCCGTTCGGGCCGATCAGGCCCACGACCCGACCCGGCTCCACGGCCAGCGTCGCCCCGGCGACCGCCGTGACTCCCCCGAACCGCACGACGACGCCGTCGACCTCGAGCCGCGCGGGGCGCACCTGGTGCGGCTCGACCTCGGCCTGCACCTGCGCGGGCACCTCGACCGGCCGCTTCCGGAACCGGCCCACGAGGTGCTGGAACTGGTGGATCTGCGCGCCCGCCATGCCGTCCGGGTGCAGCAGGGCGAACAGCACCACGACCAGGCCGCCGATCGTCGAGAGCCAGGCGGGCGAGGCGTCCGGGGCGAACTGGTGGATCAGCCAGGTGCCGAAGCCGCCGGTGACCAGGGTGCCGCCCAGCGGCGCGCCCCCGACGAACCCGATGCCGCCGATGAACCCGTAGCCCACCGCAAGGATGGACTGGAGGGGGTCGAACTCGCTGTAGAGGATCGTGGCGTTACGAAAGGCGACGAGGATGCCGCCGATACCGGCGATGACCGCCGCGAAGCCGAACGCGAAGAGCTTGACCCGCAGCACGTCGATGCCCAGGGCCGCTGCGGCGCGCTCGTTGGTGCGGACGGCGATCATGCGCCGTCCGCTGGAGCCGCGCCGGACGTTGGCCACGACGACGGCGCACACGGTGAACAGGACCAGGATCAACAGCGCCCAGCGCCGCGGGTAGAAGACGGTGTCGAGATCGATGCCGAACAGCGTCTGCGCGCCGACCGGGGTGCCGTCGAAGCCGCCGGTGAGGGCGCCGTTCGTGAAGACCAGTGCGGCCACGGTCGCGCCGAGCCCGAGGGTGACGATCGCGAGGTCGATCCCTCGCGTGCGCAGGGCGGGCAGCGCGAACAGCAGCCCGACGACCAGGACCGCCACCAGTGCCAGGACCGAGGCCAGCGGGAAGGGTAGGCCGAGGTCGGCGACGAGCCGGCCCGCGACGAGCGCCGCGACCCCGCCCAGTGCGAACTGCGCGAGCGAGAGCTGCCCGGTGTAGCCCAGCAGTGCGACCACCGAGAGCAGCACGATCCCCCAGCTCAGCGTGACGCCGAGGGAGATGACCAGCTCCTCCTCCAGCCCCACGACCAGCAGGAACCCGGCGACCACGACCAGCCCGGCGACCCAGGGCCAGCGGATCCGCCCGGTCCCGAGCGTCGGGAGCTTCTGCGCCCCGGTGCTGCGGGACGGCACCCCCTGCCCGCGCAGGACCAGCACGGCGAGGATCACCAGGAACGGCACCGCCTGCATCGCGCCGGGCACGAAGTCGACGTACCGCGCCACCAGCGACTGCAGGATCCCGATCACCATGGCGCCGACGAGGGTCAGCCAGAAGGACTGGAGCCGCCCGATCAGCGCCCCGGCGAGCACCGGGATGACCAGCAACGGCATCGCGTCGACGGTGACCCCGACGAGCGGGGCGATGAGGATCCCGGCGACGGCCGCAAGACCCCAGCCCAGCCCCCACGTCGTGCCGCCGAGCAGGTGCGGCGACCAACCGAGCGTCGAGGCGGCCCGAGGGTTCTCGGCGTTGGCCCGGATCGCCAGCCCGACGGGCGTGTAGCGCGACACGGCCCAGAGGGCGACGGTCAGGACCACGGCGACCAGCAGGAGCAGCAGCTTGTCCAGGCCGATCGCGACGCCCGCGACGTTCAGCAGCGTCGTCGGCAGGTCCGAGTCCAGCGTCCGCGGGAACGGACCCCAGATCAGCAGCGCGACGCCCTGCAGCAGCATGAACAGGCCCAGGGTGCTGATCACCCTGGCCAGCGCGGACGCCCGGCCGAGCGGGCGCATGACAAGGTGGTACGTCGCGAGACCGAGGCCGATGCTGATCACCACGGCCAGCAGTGCGGCGGGCCCGAAGCCCCAACCCCAGCCCGCGCGGGCCTGCCAGTAGAGGTAGGCGGCGAGCATCGCGACCGCACCGTGGGCGAAGTTGACCACGCCCGAACCGCGGTAGATCAGCAGCAGGCCCTGCGCGAGCAGGGTGTACGCCGTGCCGATGCCGAGGCCGAGCAGCGCGAACTGGAGGACGGTCGTCATCGGATCGCCTCGAGGGGATCGGGCTTCGGGGCGCCGCCCGCGGGGACCATGCGGCCGCCGGAGAAGGTCAGGACCTCGAAGGGCGTCGGCGGGAAGCGGGGAAAGGCGCCGTCGGAGGCCGCGCCGAGGTCGGCCGGGTCCCAGGTCAGGACACCCTCGACGTCGACCGCCTTGGCCTGGCGCAAGGCGGCGGTCATGCTCTCGGCGGTGATGTCGCCCTGGATGCCGCCCGCCACGTCCGCGGCGGCGTGCACGGCGAGCCACGCGTTCAGCCCGGCCGAGCGGCGCAGGGCCAGGTCGTCCGCGGCCACCCCCGCGGAGTCGAGGTCGGCGTTGAAGGTCGCGTTCTGCGACGGCGCGCCGTACGGGCTGATCACCCAGATGCCGTCCGAGGCCGGGCCGATGGCCTGGGCCTCGGACTCACCGAAGGAGAACACCGAGGCGGCCAGCTGGGCGTCGACCCCGAGCGCGTCCGCCGCCTTGTAGACCGCCTGCAGGCCTTGCGGGCCGAGCAGCACCATCGCGCAGTCGGCGCCTCGGTCCTTGATCTGCTGGGCGTACGGCGCGTAGTCGGTCACGCCCTGAGCCGGGACGATGATCTGTCCGGCGGACGGCATCCCGGCCGCCGCGGCGACCTTCTCGATCATGTCCGCCTGCGCGGCCGTGGCCGCGAAGTCCAGCCGGACGATCGCCATCTTCTTCTTGCCCGCGGCCTGGAAAGCGTACGGGCCTGCGGCGTAGGCGCCGTAGTTGCCCGCGTGCAGCGGGAATGACACCGGGCTCTGCGAGTCGATCTCCGCGATCGGCACCGCCCCGACGTCCGGGATGCCCGCCTTCTCCAGAATCGGCGTGGTCTGCGTCGTGTAGATGTCGACGCGCCCGACGATCGCGTCGACCCCGTCGTCCGCGGCCTGCCGCGCGCAGGTCAAGGCCCCGTTCGCCTCGCCCTTGGTGTTGCAGAACGAGTACTCGATCTGCTTGCCGTTCACCCCGCCGGCGGCGTTGATCGCCTGCACCGCGGCCTTCGCCCCGGCGTCGACGTCCGGGTAGTTGGTCAGGCCCGTGCCCTCCGCGGCGATCGCCCTGATGGTCAGCGTCCGGTGGTCGCTCTCTGTTGTGTCCCCTCCTCCAGCGCACGCTGTCAGGAGCAGCGCAGCACCCACGAGCGGCGCCACCAGGCGCGCGCGGGTTCCGATGAGCGTCATCGTTCCTCCACGGTGAGCGAACAATCGTTGATCAGGAAGGGGCCGCGGAGCCCGCGGACTCACGACTCGGCCGGGTCGCTCCGCTACCGAGCCGATAGACGACCCGGATCCACCTCGAGGGGGCGCCGGTAGGAGACATCGGAGCGGTCCCGGGCGGGTTGGGCACCGGATCGCATCCGAGCGATCGTGGCATCGTCGAGTCCCTTCACGACGGTCATCGCTGCGGCATCGAGCGTCTTCGGAACCTCGTCGAGGGGCGCCCAGTCCCGGACACAGACCCGAGTCGCGATGGCCCAACGACCCTCGCGCTTCTCGAGGCGGTCGACGTAGCGCCCCCCACTCACCGCGAGCGGGCTCCCCTCGCGGTTCATCCCGACGAACATGTAGTAGGTCTCGGTGTGGGCGACATCGTCGTCGAGATCGATGGTGTAGTTCAGCACGCAGTGCTGATGCGACAGGTGCGTCTTCGTGTGCATCGCGATCGCCCAGTCCACGAACTCCTCGGGCCCTCCCACGAACACGCCGTGGTCGTCGATCGCGTCCGGGTGGTACACGGACAGCAGCAGGTCGCGGTCGAGCCGGTCGATACCGCGGGAGTAGGCCATCAGGCAGTCGTGGATGGCCTGACGGTCCTGCAGCTCGCGGATCGCCTGCTCGAGTTCGTCCGGCGTCATACTCACCACCTCGTCGGGGTCTGGCCGCTGGCAGCGGCACGTACGGACGACCTCCGGCCGTCCGAACAAGTATTTGTTTATCGTGGGCTACCCGTCTGGGAGTGTCAAGGAGTCGCCCCCGCCTCCCCTGCGTCCCACCCGCCTGCAGTCGACGTCGGCCGCGGCAGACCTCGGAGTTGATTGCCGCAACAGCACTCGAGCGGTACTTAGAACAAACAATTGTTCAAGGAGTGAACATGGCGATCGAGCCGAACCTGGCGCGTTCGAAGCAGCGGCCAACTCCTCTCGGAACCTCCGAGGACCGGGTCGAGCACGCACTGGCCGAACTCCGCCGGGGGCCGGCTGGTCCTGATCGTCGACGACGAGGACCGCGAGAACGAGGGCGATCTCGTCGTGGCCGCCGAGCTGGCCACGCCGGAGCAGATGGCCTTCATGATTCGGCACACGAGCGGCCTGATCTGCGTGGCGATCACCGAGGAGCGCGCCGAGGAGCTGCGGCTGCCCCTCATGGCTGCCGACGGCGACGACCCCAGGGGCACTGCGTTCACCGTCTCGGTCGACCTGCGGGCAGGCACGTCGACCGGGGTCTCTGCGACTGACCGGGCCCTGACCGTGCGGGCCCTTGCGGATCCCGCGACCCGCCCCGCCGACCTCTGCCGACCCGGGCACGTCTTCCCGCTGATCGCCCGACCCGGCGGCGTCCTGCAGCGCACCGGCCACACCGAAAGCACCGTTGACCTCTGCCGGCTCGCGGGCCTGGAGTCCGTCGGTGTTCTCGCCGAGGTCACCAACGACGACGGGACGATGGCCCGTCGCCCGGAGCTGCGTCGGTTCGCGGCCGAGCACGGCCTCGTCATGCTCTCGGTCGCCGACATCGTCCGGTACCGCCGCGAGCGCGGCGCACTGGTGACGCGGGAGGCCGCCGGGCGTGTCCCCTCGGAGCATGGTGAGTTCACGGCCATCTCGTTCCGCTCCGCCATCGACGGCATCGAGCACGTCGCCCTGGTGCTGGGCGAGGTGGACCAGCGCGGCGGGCAGGACGATCCCGTCCTCGTCCGTGTGCACTCCGAGTGCCTCACCGGCGATGTCTTCGGGTCGCGTCGCTGCGACTGCGGCGAGCAGCTCGACGCGGCCATGGCCAGGATCGGCGCGGCCGGCCGCGGTGTCGTCGTCTACCTGCGCGGACACGAGGGTCGCGGGGTCGGGCTGTCGCACAAGCTACGCGCCTACACGCTGCAGGACGCCGGGCTGGACACGGTGGACGCCAACCTCGCGCAGGGGCTGCCGGTCGACAGCCGCGAGTACGGCATCGGCGCGCAGATCCTGCGCGAGCTCGGGGTGCACAGCGTCCGGCTGATGACCAACAACCCCGCCAGGGGCCTTGCGGGGCACGGCGTACGGATCGTCGATCGGGAGGCGATCGTCGTCGCACCCAACCCGGACAACCTGCACTATCTCGCGACCAAGCGCACCCGGATGGATCACCGGCTCGGCGAGAGCGAGGTCTCGTGAGCTCCCCCGAGGACGTCGACCTGTTCAAGCAGGCCATGGCCACCTTTCCCAGCGGCGTCACGATCGTGACCACGACCGACGTGAACGGGCGCTGGTGGGGTTTCACCGCCACGTCCTTCTGCTCGGTCTCCATGGATCCACCGCTCGTCCTCGTCTGCCTGGCCGACACTGCGGAGTGCCACCCCGTCTTCGCCGTCGCCGAGCGCTGGGTCGTGCACGTCGTGCATCCCGAGCACGCCGATCTCGCCCTACGGTTCGCCACCCGCGGCGCGGACAAGTTCGCCGACGCAGGGTTCGTCGCCGACGAGCACGGCCTGCCGGTCCTCGACCGCGCCTGCGTGACACTGAGCTGTACCCCGTACGCCCGGCACGCTGGCGGCGACCACACGATCCTGATCGGTCAGGTGGAGCGGACACATGTCGGCGACGACCTTCCCGCTGTCTATTTCCGACGGGGCTTCCACTCGCTGCCCATGCCGATCTGACGAGGGAGATCGGCGCGGGCGACGACGACGACGGCGTCGAGCGTCTCGTCCGCACGGGCCGTGACGGCGACGTCCCGAACCAGCGGGCAGGACTGGAGATCGATCTCCAGCGCGTAGGTCGAGAGGTTCTCCCCGCCGCGTCGGATGATGTGCATGCCGCGGCCGCGGAACTCGAAGCGGCCGCTCGGGTGCCGCACCATGATGTCGCCCGTCGGCAGCCATTCGCCGTCGACGAGCGTTTCGGCGTGGCGTCGGGGGCGACGCGATAGCCGAGCGTGTTGCCGGGTGCCCCGTGGACCCACAGCTCCCCCAGCTCGCCGTCGGCGGCGTCGGTACCGGCGTCCGGACGGTCCTCGAGCTCGGCGGGAAGTCTCCTGCGATCCGCGCCGAGGACGTCGACCTCGACAGGGTGATGGAGTCCCTCGCCGAGGGCGCCAGCTCCTTCCTCGGACAGATCTGTACGAGCCTGTCCCGGGTCGTCGTTGCCCGATCGCGGTACGACGAGGGCGTCGAGCGGTTGCGGCGTACTACGGCAGCCTGAAGATCGGCGACCCTATGGACCGCACCGTGCAGCGCGGGCCGCTGGCCGTGGAGGGGCCCGGACCCGGGCCGAGGCGGCGGTCGAGGCGGCGCGGGCCGAGGGCGCGCGCGTGGCGGTCGGCGGCAAGCGACCCGCCGGGCTCGACCGCGGCTGGTTCGACGAGCCCGCCCTGCTCGCGGCGTGACCAACGAGATGTCCGTGGCCCAGCAGGAGATCTTCGGACCGGGTCACATCAGTGATCCCGTTCGACGACATCGAGGACGCAGTGCGGCTCGCGAACGACTCCCAGTTCGGGCTGGCAGCATCGGTCTACGCCGCCTCGACGCCGGCGGCGCCCGACATCGCGCGCCGGATCCGCTCTGGCACGGTCGCGGTCAATACCGCGGGCATGTCGCTGACCCAGCCCTTCGGCGGCGTCAAGCGCTCCGGCTGGGGCGCGAGTGCGGGGCCGAAGGGATCCTGGAGTTCACCGACATCAAGCAGGTGCTGGTCGCGGGCGGAGCGAGCTTCCTGCAGGGCTGATCCGAATGTGTCCCCCCGAGCGGTCGGGGAACCCGCGCGCCTGACGCTCGCGAGTTCCCGTGAACCGCGGCGGCGGAACGGGGAGCCGTCCACGCCGCCGAAACTCGGCCCCTCCCGCGGTGACGCGGGCGGGGCCGAGCCGCGTCGTCAGGACGGCGGGTCGAGGTAGATCGTCTTGAGCTGTTGGTAGCCGTGCAGGCCCTCCGGCCCGAGCTCACGACCGATCCCGCTGGCCTTGATCCCGCCGAAGGGGGCGGTCGGGTCATTGGCGTACGCGTTGATCCCGATCGTGCCGGAGGCGACGCGACGGGCCACGGCCTCGCCCCGCTCCCCGTCCCGGGTCCAGACCGAGCCGCCGAGGCCGTAGTCGCTGTCGTTGGCGATGGCGACGGCCTGGTCCTCGTCGGTGTACGGGATCACCGACAGCACCGGACCGAAGATCTCCTCCTGGGCGATCGTGTACTTGTTGTCGACGTCGGCGAACACGGTCGGCTGCACGAACCAGCCGTGGTCGAGGCCGTCCGGCCTGCCGCCGCCGACCGTGATCCGGGCGCCCTCCGCCTTGCCCTTGGCGATGTAGCCTTCGACTCGGTCCCGCTGGCGGGCGGAGACGAGCGGCCCCACCTGCGTGCTCTCGGCCAGCGGGTCGCCGATGGCGAGCGAGCGCGCCAGGTCGCTGATCGTGTCCACGACCTCCTGGTAGCGCGCCTGCGGCGCCAGGACCCGGGTGCCCAGCCAGCAGATCTGCCCGTTGTTGAGCAGGGTCGCGGCGAAGAAGCTCTCGATGGTCGACGCAAGGTCGGCGTCATCGAGCACGATCGCGGCGGACTTGCCGCCGAGCTCGAGAGTCACCGGCCGGAGCAGGCGCCCGCACGTCTCGGCGATCGCCCGGCCGGCACCGGTCGACCCGGTGAAGGACACCTTGTCGACGCCGGGATGTGCGACCAGGTAGGCGCCGAGCTCTCGCCCGCCGGCCACCACGTTCAGCACGCCCTCGGGGAGCCCGGCCTCGCGGGCGGCCTCGGCGGTCAGGAACGCGTCGAGCACGGTCTCCGGCGCGGGCTTGAGCACCACCGTGCAGCCCGCGGCCAGGGCCGGGGCCAGCTTCAGGAAGGTGATGGCTTGCGGCACGTTCCACGGCACGATCGCCGCGACGACGCCAATCGGCTCGCGGATCACCAGCGAGGTGCCGCCCAACATGCCCGGCCGGCTCTCCTCCTGCGGGTTCTCCGAGACCATCCCGGCGAAGTAGCGCAGCAGGACCGGCGGGAAGCCGCCCTCGAAGTTCCTCGAGAGGGTGATCGGCATACCGTTCTGCACCGTGACCCGGCGAGCGGTCTCGGCCGCGCGCGACTCCAGTGCCTGCGCGAACCGCTCGAGGACCTCGGCGCGCCGCGCAGGGTCCCAGCGAGCCCAGCCCTGCGGGTCGTCGAACGCCCGACGGGCGGCCGCGACGGCATCGTCGACGTCCCGCTCGGCACCCTCGGGCACCGAGCCGACGAGCTCCTCGGTCGCTGCCGACCTGACCTCGATCCGGGTGGCCGTGGCAGGCGTCCGCCAGTCGCCTCCGATGTAGAAGGAGTCATAGTCGATCATGAGTGCCTCCGCTGTCAGGGGAGCAGGACGATCTTCACGGCCTCACCCCGGTGCTGGGCGGCGACGGCCTCGTTGATCTCCGACAGCGGCATCGTGGTGACCAGCTTGTCGAAGGGGAACCGGCCTGCGCGGTAGAGCTCGATCAGCTCGGGCAGGAACACGTCCGGGTCGCTGTCGCCCTCGACGATGCCCTTGACCGTGATCCCGATGACCTGCGCGTGGATCAGGCCGAGGGACAGCGCAGCCTCGGGGTCCGCGGGAACCCCGATGATGCCGAGGGTCCCGCGGTGCGCCAGGGCGGCCACCGCCTGCTGGACGACCGCGACCACCCCGGTGGTGTCGACGGCGAAGTCGACGCCCTCGGCGAGGATCGCCCGGACCTGCTCGTCGATCGGGCCGTCCGCCGGGTCCAGCGCGTGCGTGGCGCCGAGGGACAGGGCCAGGTCGCGGCGGGCCGCCAGCGGCTCGACGACGATGACCGTGCCGAGCTCGCGGGCCGCCGCCGCGAGCACTGCGGACAGACCCACCGAGCCTCCGCCGAGCACCAGCAGCGACGAACCCTTCGGGCAGTCGAAGCTGCGCAGAACCGCGCCGGCGCCGGTCTGCACGCCGCAGCCCAGCGGGCCCATGACCTCGAGCGGCAGGTCGGGGTCGACCTTGACCACGTTGCGCTCGTGGGCCATCGCGTGGGTGGCGAAGGAGGACTGGCCGAAGAAGTCCGAGCCCAGCACCTCGCCGTCCTTGGTCAGGGCGCTCGGACCACCCGGACGCGCACCGCCGAAGTTCAAAGGCATGAAGTTCTGGCAGTACGAGGGCTCGTTCGCGCGGCACTGGGTGCAGTCACCGCAGCTCGCGAAGCTGATCAGTACCGAGTCGCCCTCGGCGACCTTCGTGACGCCGGCCCCGACGGCGCGGACGATGCCGCTGCCCTCGTGCCCGAACACGCCGGGGAACGGGAAGGGCAGGTGGCCGTCCTTCGCGGCGAGATCGGTGTGACACAGACCCACACCCTTGATCTCGACCAGCACCTCGCCCTCGGCCGGAGCGTCGAGCGCAACCTGCTCGACGGAGAAGTCGCCGCCTACGGCGGTCACGACAGCAGCAGTGATGTCCATGGGAATCCTCGGGGGCAGTGGGTGAAGGGGATCAGGCTTCGGGCGCGACGGTCACCCGGACGCCGTCGCAGGAGCCGGTCACGATGAGCTGGCAGGACAGCCGGGAGCTCGGCTGCGTGCCCTCGGCGTACTCGAGCAGCTCGCGCTCCTCGTCCGTGGCCTCGTCGAACAGGTCGGCGAACTCGCCGTCGAGGTAGACGTGGCACGTGGCGCACGAGCAGCTGCCGCCGCACTCGGCGACGATGCCGGGCAGGTTGTTGCGGACCGAACCGTCCATCACGCTCTGGCCGACCGGGACGTCGACGACGTGGACCGAGCCGTCCGGGACGACGTAGGTGATCTCGGGCATGGCTCTTCCGTTCCGTGATGTGGGTGTGGAGGACACCCGCACGCCGTTGGGGGGCGCCGGCGTGCGGGTGAGGTTCGGGGGTCAGCTGAGCTCGAGCTCGACCGGCAGGTTCTTGAGACCGCCGACGAAGTTGGTCTGCACGACCTTGCGCTCGCCGGTCACGCGGACGCTCGTGATCCGCGGGAGGAGCTCCTCGAGCAGGATCCGCAGCTCCATCTTGGCCAGGTGCTGGCCGATGCACATGTGCGGCCCGTAACCGAAGGCGATGTGTCGATTGGGTTTGCGGTCGAGGCGGAACTCCTCTGGCGCCTCGAACACGTCGGCGTCCCGGTTCGCCGACTGGTACAGCAGCATGAACCGGTCGCCCTTGTGGATCTGCTGGCCGCGCAGCTCGTAGTCCTCCAGCGCCTGCCGGGTGAACTGCTTCACCGGGGACGCCCAGCGCAGGCCCTCGTTGACCAGGTCGGGGATGAGCTTCGGGTCGGCCTGGACCCGTGCGAGCTGGTCGGGAAACAGCGCGAGGGCCTCGATGAGGCTGGCCATGGTGCTCGACGTGGTGTCGTGGCCCGCCGTGGCGATCGCGATGAACCAGCCGTAGGCGAGCTCCTTCGGGGCGAACTCGCCGGACTCGTCCTTCGCCAGGGCGATGATCGTCGCGAGGTCGTCGCGCGGGTTCGCCCGCCGGTCCTCGACGAGGGCGTCGAAGTAGGCGTAGAAGTCCTTGATCGCGGCGGCCCACTGCTGGGCGGCAGCCTCGGGAGTGAGCGGCTCGACGTCCTCGCGCGCGGCGTCCGGGTCCGCGGTGCCGAAGAACTCCTGGGTCAGCCCCATCATCCGGGGCTCGTCCTCCTCCGGGACCCCGAACAACGTCATGATCACGTGCAGCGGGTAGAACAGCGCGAACTCCTGCACGAAGTCGATCGCGTTGACCCCGCTGTGCAGGTACTTCTCGATCGCCTCACGGGCGAGGACCCGGATCTGGTCCTCCCACTTCTTCAGGTTCGCGACCCGGAACCAGTCGTTCGCGATGTCCTTGACCTGGGTGTGCTCCGGCGGGTCCAGGTAGGTGAGGGTCTCCAGGATCCGGAGGCTGCCGCCGGTGAGGCTCTTGGTGAACTCGTCGCCCGCCTGGTTCTGCAGGATCGGGTTGTGTGAGCCCTTCGCCTCGCCGCCGCCGCTGGTGAAGATCTGCGGCTGCCGCTCGATCTCCATGATGTCCGCGTGCTTGCTGACCAGGTAGACCGGGTCGTAGCCCTCGACCTTGCCGAGGGCGAGCGGGGCGTTCTCCCGGAGCCACTTGTAGGCCTCGAACAGCGCGATCTCGTCTCGGTGGCCCTCGGGGAGCACGATCTGCCGCGCGATGTGCTCCGGAACGGTGGTTCGAGTGTTGTTCTCCGTGGTGATCATCCACTACCTCCGTGGCGGCCTGTCTAGCAGGCCTGCGCGTCGTTGCTGCTGGTGCAATGATCGGACCGAAGCGTGTGACGCTCCTCTCCCCGAGGGGGGAAGTTTCTCCCCCTCGAGGGAAGGAGTCAGCCCGCGCGGACGACGTCACGCAGCGGCACGCCGGGATCAGCGAGCAGAGCCGGCTCGACGAAGGTGCCCGCCGCGATCAGCTTCTTCCCCGCCATGAAGTCGGCCGGGGAGTTCGAGGTCTCGACGGCGCGGACCTGCCCGTCCTCGAGGTGGAACAGGGCGAAGCGCCCTGCGGCGGGGTCACCGCGCAACACCACCGTCCGCCCCGGTCTCACCACGCCGGCGATCTTCAGCTTGTGGTCCATCTGGTCCGACCAGAACCACGGGATCTCGGCCTCCGGCGGTGCGCCGCCGAGGATCGTCGCCGCGGCCTGTTTCGCCTGCTCCGTGGCGCTCGGGATGCTTTCCAGCCGCATCTGTCCGACGCCGTCGACGGGTCGGCTCGTGACGTCCCCGATCGCCAGCATCGCCGGGTCGCTGGTCCGGGCACGCTCGTCCACGACGATCCCGCCCGCGCACTCCAGGCCCGCCGCCTCGGCGAGCTCGGTGCGCGGGACCGCCCCGATACCCACCAGCACGCCCTCCGCGGGCAGCGTCTCCCCGGACTCCAGACGCACCCCCGTCACCGCACCCCCGCTGCTGACGAGCTCCGCGACCAGCGCCCCCACCCGGACGTCCACGCCGTGGGCGCCGTGTGCAGAAGTCATGATCGCGGAAAGTTCGGCACTCGCGACCCGGTTGAGCACGCGCTCCTCCCGCTCGAGCACGGTCACCGGCACGCCTGCCGCGGCTGCCACGGCTGCCACCTCCAGCCCCACGTAGCCCGCGCCGACGATCACCAGCCGGCGTCGTTGGGCGACCCAGTCCCGCAGCACCCGCGCGTCGGCCAGGGTGCGCAGTCCGACGACCCCGGTGAGGTCGGCGCCCGGGGCCAGCAGCGCCCGAGGGCGGGCACCGGTCGCCAGGACCGCAACGTCGTAGCGGAGGGTCTCCCCCGCGGCCGTCGTGACCGTTCGCGCGGCGGGGTCGAGGGCGACGACCCGCTCGCCGAGGCGCAGGATCACGCCTTGCTCGGCGTAGAACTCGGGCGGACGGATGGCCTGCTCCACCTCGTCGCCCGCGAATTTCTTGGACAGCGGCGGCCGCTGGTAGGGCGGGTCCGTCTCGTCCCCGATCAGCACGATCTCCCCGCGGTGGCCGCCCTGGCGCAGCAAGGCGACGAGCGCCGCGCCCGCGTGCCCGCCTCCCACCACGACCACCCGTGCATCCGGCCCGGCGGGGACCGTCGTCGCGTACGGGAACTCCCTCGTCATCGTCACCTCCGCTCGTCCCGGCCACGGTGGCGGAACGCGCCTCGATGCTGGTGGCGGCGACGGTGCCGGACATCGCACCGAGGGGAGAGATTTCTCCCCCCGTGGACGTCAGGCCGGGTGCGGGCGGGTCAGCGCGTGGAAACGGGCGGCGGCCTCCGCCCGGTTCGCGGCACCGAGCTTGCGCAGCACGCTCTTGACGTGGGTCTTGACCGTGCCGGTCGACACGACGAGGCGGTCGGCGATGTCCTGATTCGTGGCCCCGCCCGCGAGGTGGCGCAGGACCTCCAGCTCGCGCCGGGTCAGCTCCCCGAGCGGGCCGCCGGAGAGGTAAGGGTGTGTCACCTGCTCGATCTGCTGCGGATCGGCAGGCTCGGCCGGGGCGTTCCACCCCCCACTGCCGTAGAACAGCTCGTCGATGCCGGTGATCTGCCGCTCGAACTGTCGCTTCAGAGCGCTGAACCGCTCCTGGTAACGGGCCCGTTCGAAGGCCAGGCCCACGCCGTCGGCGAACAGGCCGAGCAGGTCCCGGTCCGCCGAGTCCACGGCGTCCGCCTGGTCGTACCGGTCTACGTGCAGCAACCCGACCACTGTGCCGTGGACGACCACCGGCGCCCCCGCGTAGTCCCGGGTGTCCGCCAGGCTGATCAGCTCGCGGTGGATGCGCGGGTTGTTCTGCGCGTCCCGGACGAGCACCGAGTGTCGGGCACGAACCATCTCGGTCTCCGGCACCTCCCGCCCGATCCGGCCGGGGATCGCGGAGCCGACCTCGACCAGGGCGGCGGCGAGCGACTCGTCGTAGTGCACGAAGGCCGACCGCGGCGCCCAGGTCGTCCCCCGCAGGTCCGAGACGAGCGACCGGCTGAACCCCAGCTGCCCCAGCTCGAGCGGGATCTGCCGGAGCAGGTCCGGCATGCTGAGTCCCGAGCGCAACCGGGTCAGCGACCGATGCAGCTCGGCCGTGACGGCCGCGCGCCGGTGCACCTGCGCCTCGCTGATGACCAGCCGCAGCGACTGCACCCGGACCAGGAGGGCGAGCACCTCGGCGTCCGGCCCGGCCGCACCCCCGGACTCGGCCAGCCGCCGGCGCAGGTAGCGCTCGCCGACGCGAAGCCGGTCCACCGCCGCCTGAAGGGTGTCCACGGCGTACGCGGGAACCGTGGCGTCGGGGTCACGCCGGGCGAGGTCGGCGACCGCGGAGATCGTCTCCTCCGTACGCACGAGCAGAACGCTCGCATCGTGGTCCTCGCACGGGCGTCCGCTCTCCTCGCCGACGAGGTCGGTCATGACAGCCTCCTGACGGCCGGGTCCGCGCCTGTGCGTCCGCCGTGCCCGATGGATCGCGACCGGGCGGTGGCCGAGCGGACAGGGGGTTGGTCCGACGGTACAACGATCGTACCGTCTCTGCCTCGAGCGAGCGACGTCCGCCGCCCGGTCACCGGGTCGCCGGTGGTCGCCCGGCCCGCCGCCACCGATGAGCGGCCTACCGCATACGCCACACCGGGGCACGCTTCTCACGGAAGGCGGCCACACCCTCCTTGATGTCCTCGGTCGTGAAAGCCAGGGCCAGCTGCGAGCGAAGGGCGTCGAGCGCCTCGGGAAGCGCCAGGTCGCGCGTGGCCGCGAGCGCGTCCTTGCCCATTCGCATCAGCAGCGGCGACTTCGCGGCGAGCCGTCCAGCCCAGTCCCGCACGGTGGAGTCGAAATCCTCCGCGTCCACGACGACGTTGACGAGCCCGAGCCGGGCCGCCTCGTCCGCGTCGACGGGGTCACCGAGCATCATCAGCTCGGCGGCCTTCATCCTGCCGGTCGCCCGGTGGATCAGCGCGGAGATCATGAAGGGGAAGACCCCGACGTTGATCTCGGGACAGCCGAATCGGACGCCGCGCCGGGCGATCACGAGGTCGCAGGCGAGGGCGAGGCCGAAGGCTCCCGCGAGCACGTCGCCACCCGCCGCACAGATCACCGGCTTGCCGAGCTGGCCGAGCAGGGTGAACAACCGCGGGAACCGGTCCAGTCCGGCATACTTCTCGACCGTCGGTGCGTCGGACGCGAAGGCCTTCAGGTCCCCGCCCGCGGAGAACACGCGCTCGTGCGCGGAGGCCAGGACCACGACCCGAACGTCGGCGTCAACGCGCGCCCGCTCCAGGGCGGCCAGCAGCGCGTCGAGCAGGGTGTCGCTCAGCGCGTTGCGGGTCTCCGGGCGATCGAGCACGAGCCATGCGACTCCGCCCGCCTCCTGATCGACCTCGTAGCGGACGGCGAGCCGCCCCTCGTCCCCGTGCGTCGTCATCGCTCTCCTCGCCACTCCCGAACGGTTCGGGCCGATGATATAAAGGTCAGGCCAAAACTCAACACCGGGCCGGAACCGCTACTCCGCCGCTAGGCCGCGTGTCGGTCCTGTTCGCACGGGTTCCCGCGGCGCCGTCGAAAACGATCGTTCACAGCGGCTAGCGTTCGGCCCGATCTCACACTCACCGCCGAGGAAGGGGCGTCATGAAGCCCGAGGAGTTCACCGACATCACCTACGAGGTCGACAACGGCCTCGCGTGGATCACCATCAACCGCCCCGAGCGGTACAACGCCTTCCGCGCCCGCACCGTCGACGAGCTCGTGCTCGCGTTCAAGTTCGCCTGGGCGGACGACGAGGTCGGGGTCATCGCCCTGACCGGCGCGGGTGACAAGGCGTTCTGCTCGGGTGGGGACCAGAAGCAGCGCATGGAGTCCGGCGACTACGGTCCCTCGGAGTCCGGCCTGTTCGAGGTCGAGTCCCTGCACCGGGTGATCCGGGACGTGCCGAAGCCGGTCGTCGCCGCGGTCAACGGCATCGCGATCGGCGGGGGCCACGTGCTGCACGTGCTCGCCGACCTGACCATCGCGGCGGACACCGCCACGTTCGGTCAGAACGGCCCCAAGGTCGGCTCGTTCGACGCCGGCCTCGGCTCCGGCTACCTCGCCCGCGTCATCGGCGAGAAGCGCGCCCGCGAGATCTGGTTCATGCTGCGCCGCCTCTCCGCCACGGAGGCCCTCGACTGGGGCCTCGTCAACCGCGTGGTCCCGGCTGCGGAGCTCAAGAGCGCGGTCCGGGAGTGGGCGGACACGATGAACACCTACTCCCCCACCGCGCTGAAGGTGCTCAAGCAGTCCTTCAACACCGACACCGAGCACCTGATCAGCATCGGCAACATGGCATACACAACGCTGAAGCTGTTCGGCGAGACCGACGAGGCGAAGGAGGGCATCGCCGCATTCAACGAGAAGCGGCAGCCCGACTTCGGCAGCTACCGCACCCACTGACATGCGCTTCACCGCGGAACAGCGTGGCTTCGCCGACGCCGTCCGGGCCTTCTGCGCCAAGGAGTGCAGCACCACCGAGCAGCGTGCCGCCCTCACCATCGAGCCCAGCGAGATCGCGGAGGCCGCGCCCACCGCCGGCCTGGCGCAGACGTCGAACGTCAGCAT